>CATJJD010000286.1 GCA_949740385.1 uncultured Lachnospiraceae bacterium | reverse complement strand
GCTTTAACAGCTCGTCGACCAGCGTTGTCTTGCCGTGATCAACGTGGGCAATGATTGCTATATTGCGAATGTCATTTCGTGTTGTTTGCATGTAGTTGCCTTTCTGAAATTCAATCTGGATTAAACTAAAACCGGATAACATAAAAATAAGAAACCTGTACTATTTTATCACAAAAATGCATTTTCGCAAGATGTTTTAAAGGTTTTCCGTGTTTTACATAGTTTTCGGACGGTTTGTCGACACTATTTGATATTATAAACAATGCAATCATGGTAAAACTTATACTTACAAATATTTCCACAAAAGGAAGGGAGAAAATTCATGGCAGATAAAATGTTTGAAAACAACCAGGTATCCATAATCGGAGAGATCGTATCGGAATTTGAGTACAGTCATGAGGTGTACGGGGAGGGCTTTTACATGGTGGAGGTGTCGGTTAACCGGCTGTCCAATTTTGTCGATTACATCCCTGTCATGGTCTCGGAGCGTCTGGTGGACGTGAAGGGGAACTACAGCGGCAGGTTTGTCTTTATAAGCGGGCAGTTCCCCTCCTTCAACCGGCACGAGGAGCGCAAAAACCGGCTGGTGCTGTCTGTTTTTGCAAGAGAGTTCGAGCTGGCGGATGAGCTGGACGGGGAGAACGCCAGCAATCAGATTTTTCTGGACGGGTACATATGCAAGGAGTCCGTATACCGCAAGACGCCTCTCGGCAGGGAGATTGCGGATCTTCTGGTGGCGGTCAACCGCTCCTACGGGAAGTCGGATTATATTCCATGCATATGCTGGGGCAGAAACGCGCGGTTTGCGGCCGGTTTTGAGGTGGGAAGCCATGTGCAGATATGGGGAAGAATTCAGAGCCGCGAGTATGTAAAGAAGCTGAGCGAGACCGAGGTGGAGCAGAGAGTTGCCTACGAGGTGTCGGTGAGCAAGATTGAGTTTATCGAGTAGGACTTGATTATTTCGGCCGTTTGTGGTATCTTCTGTCGTAAGGGAAAGGTGTGTCAAGCATGGCTTCTGCCGCCTGGATGGAGGAAAAAGTATGAATAAGGGCGTTGTACAGATTTATTTCGGTGAGGGACGCGGCAAGTCAAATGCCGCTGTGGGCTCGGCGCTTTTTGCTGCGGGTCACGGCAGGAAGGTAATTGTGATTGAGTTTTTGAAGGGGAAGAGCGATGCAGGCACGGCGTTTATCGACCGCCTTGAGCCGGAGATAAGGTTCTTCCGGTTTGCGAAATCGGACGCGAGCTTTGCGGAGCTTTCGGACGCCGCGAGGCAGGAGGAGATCATGAATCTGCGCAACGGCTTTCACTACGGCAGGAAGGTGGCCAGCACGGGAGGCTGCGATCTGCTGATTTTAGACGAGATACTCGGGGCGGTGGACGAGAACGTGATCTCCGTGGATGAGATGCGGGATCTTTTCGAGAACCGGTCGGAGGATGTGACGATTATCTGTACCGGGCGCGTGCTGCACGACGGGCTCAGACAGTATGCGGACGAGATTTACAATATTGCGCCGGAAAAATAAGTCAGGTTAAGCAAGGGACAGATACAGAAGAAGGAGACGAGGTTATGGCAATTTTTAAAGGTGCGGGCGTTGCGATCGTGACCCCGATGAAGGACAACGAGGATGTGAACTATGATAAGCTGCAGGAGCTGATCGACATGCAGGTGGCAGCGGGGACGGACGCCATCATTATAGCGGGCACTACCGGGGAGAGCTCCACCCTCACGATGGAGGAGCACCGGGATGTGATCCGGGCGGCTGTGGAATTTACAAAGGGGCGGGTTCCGGTGGTGGCGGGAACCGGCTCCAACTGCACGCGCACGGCGATCCAGCTGTCCCAGGAGGCGGAGGAAGCGGGGGCGGACGGCCTTCTGATTGTGACGCCGTACTACAACAAGGCGACCCAGAGCGGCCTCATCAGCCACTACGGAAGGATCGCGGACAGCACGAAGTGTCCGATTATCATGTACAACGTCCCGGGGCGCACCGGCTGCAATCTTCTGCCGGAGACCGTCGCGGAGCTGTTTCACACAAAGGAAAACATCGTCGGCTTAAAGGAGGCCACCGGAAATATGGCCCAGGCCTCCCGCACCATGTATCTGACGGACGGCGCGCTGGATATGTACTCCGGCGAGGACGCCCTTGTGCTTCCGCTTTTGTCCATCGGCGCATGCGGTGTGATCTCCGTGTGGAGCAACGTTGCGCCGGACAAGGTGCACGGGCTGTGCCAGAGCTATTTTGACGGGGATATGCAGACGGCGCTAAAGCTGCAGCGGGAGGCGATCCCTCTGATCGACGCTCTCTTTTCGGAAGTGAACCCGATCCCGGTAAAGACGGCGATGAACCGGATGGGACTTGGCGTCGGACCGCTCCGCTCCCCGATGAGCGAGATGAGCGGAGCAAACGAAGAAAAGCTTGTGGAGGCGATGCGCGCCTACGGGCTTGCCCTCGTCTGAAACTGAAAAGAAAAACGATGCGAGTCGCCTGCAGAACCTGTGGGCGGCTCGTTATGCACAGGAGAAGAACGGACAGACGAAAGAGAGGAACTTACAATGACAAGAGTAATCATTCACGGGTGCAACGGGCGCATGGGGCGCTACATTACCGACCTCTGTGGGGAAGATGACGGGATTGAGGCGGTTGCCGGGATCGACGCGCACCGGGAGACGAAGAACAGCTATCCGGTGTTTGAGCGGATCGAGGACTGCGATGTGGAGGCGGACGTTGTCATCGACTTTTCCACCGCAAATGCCGTAGACGGGCTGCTGGACTACTGCGCAGAGAGACAGCTTCCGGTGGTTCTGTGCACGACGGGCATGTCGGAGGCACAGCTTGAGAAGCTGGACTGGACATGCAGCAGGACTGCGGTGCTGAAATCCGCCAACATGTCTTTGGGCATCAACACGCTGCTTGAGCTGCTTCGGAAAGCGGCTGCGGTGTTTGCTCCGGCGGGCTTTGACATGGAGATCGTGGAGAAGCACCACAACCAGAAGCTGGATGCGCCAAGCGGGACGGCTCTTGCGATGGCGGACGCCATGAACGGCGCTCTGGACAATGCCTACGCCTACCGGTACGACCGCAGCGGGGAGCGGAAGAAGCGGGAGACCTATGAGATCGGCATTTCGGCCGTGCGGGGCGGAAGTATCGTCGGAGAGCATGAGGTGATATTCGCCGGGCAGGACGAGGTGATCACCTTTTCGCACGCGTCCTACTCCCGGGCAGTGTTCGCGAGAGGGGCGCTGGAGGCTGCGAAGTTCTTGAAGGGGAAAGCGCCCGGGCGTTACGATATGGCGGATGTGATTGCGGCGAAGTAGCTGCGGAAAGGAGTCATAAGGATGAACAGAACGAAAAGACTGGCAATGCTTGCGGCGTCGGCGCTGCTGATTTGCGAATATCCTGTGCAGACGGCGCAGGCGGCGGAGAGCGAAAACTGGTATCGGGGCGAGATGGAAGATTTCTACGGCTATGACACTTCGAACGCCGGCGATTACGGCTACATTGCGCCCAGCGGAAAAAGAGATGTGCCGATGCCGAAAAAGGGGGTGCCGCAGCTTCTGGGGCGGGCCGTGCTTCCTGCGGCCTACATGAACGATATTGAAACGCTTACAGCAACCTATCCGGGGACGAAATCCCAGGGGGAGTACAATACATGCTGGGCCTTCTCGGCTGCGGCGCTGGCGGAGTTCGACCTGATTACCGACGACAGGATCATTGACAGAAGCACGGAATTCAGCATTCTGCAGATGGCGTATTTTACCTACAATCATGTGGAGGACCCGCTGGAGGGAACCTACGGCGACACGGCGGAGCTTAAAGGGAGCAATTACAAGGCGCTGGGCGGAAACCTGGATTTTGCCAGCCGAAAGCTGATGCAGTGGGTGGGGCCGGTGGAGGAGTTCCGCTTTCCCTACTCATCCGTGAGCAGCACAGACAGTATCGAGAACCGCTACGCCTACGAGGATACGGCGGCCCATCTGCAGAACATTTATCTTCTGGACATACATGAGGACCCGGATGCGGTCAAGGAGCAGATCATGGAGCACGGCTCCGTGGGGGCCGGATATTATGCGCCGGTCACGGACAGTGAGCGCAGCTCCTACACGGGCTTTGACAGGACCTACGGGAGCCGGACAGTGGACACCTACTACTGTGACGACTCTGCGGCGGTCTCAAACCACGCGGTGAATATTGTGGGCTGGGACGATGCCTTTCCGGCGTCGAGCTTTGCGCACACGCCTGCGGGGGACGGCGCATGGCTGGTCCGCAACAGCTGGAGCGACACTACGGACTTTGACGAGGGCAGCTATTTCTGGATGTCCTACTATGACGCCTCGCTGGAGGATGAGGTGTGGGTGCTGGACTTTGAGCCGGCGGACAACTATGACTACAATTACCAGTACGACGGCGGAATTACCGCCTACGACGGGTACCGGTTCGACACGGTGGCCAACGTGTTTTCGGTCAGGGGTGAGGCCAACGAGGAGCTGAAGGCCGTATCGGTCTCTCTGACGAGCCATGCGGACGTCCCTTACACGATCAGGATTTACACGAATGTGGCAAACGAGAATAATCCGCGCAGCGGCTATCCGGCGGCGACGGTGAAGGGCCGCACGAACTATGCGGGAGTCTACACGATTCCGCTGAAGAATCCGGTTCCGCTGGCGAAGGGGACGCTGTTTTCCGTCGTTGTGGAGACGCCGGAGAGCACGGGCGTGGATGTGGAGTACGGCATAGACGCGTGGAACGGAATGCTGCGCACAAAGACGTACATAGCGCCGTGCCAGAGCTTTGCGTACTATTACGGGGAGTGGCAGGACCTGGAGGAGCTGAGCATGTCCAACCGCACCGGCAATGTGTGTGTCAAGGCGTACACCTCGTCTCTGAAGGGCAAAAAGGTGGATCAGGTCAAAAACCTGAAGAAGAAGGAAGCGAAAAAGACGAGCCTGACTTTAAAGTGGAGTAAGGTCTCCGGCGCAGACGGCTACGAGATTTTCCGCTCGACGTCCAAAAACGGCACTTACAAAAAGATAAAGACCGTGTCGGGAACAACCTTTAAGGACACGGGGCTGAAAAAGAATAAAACCTACTACTACCGGGTGCGGGCGATCCGGTACAACACGGTGAAGGAGGACGGACGGACAGAGACGACGACGGTCGGAAAGATGTCCGCGCGCCTTAAGCTTTCGACGACGAAATAGGCGCGTTTTCCCGCGGTAAAATATGAAGTGATACAGAAAGGCAACAGAAAGGAAGCAGAAGACGGCTATGACGATACTGGTGAAAAACGGGCGGGTGATCAATCCTGCGACGCAGACGGATGAGACGGCGGATGTCTACGTGGAGGACGGCGTGATTGCGGCGGTGAGTTCTGACATGACGAGGGAGGCGGACCATGTGATCGACGCGTCCGGCTGCTATGTGATGCCGGGCTTTATTGATCTGCACGTACACTTCCGGGATCCGGGCTTCGAGGAGAAGGAGGCCATTTTTTCCGGTATGCGGGCGGCGGCCAGGGGCGGCTACACGACGGTGTTTGCGATGCCGAACACGAAGCCGGCGGCGGATTGCGCGGATGTGATCGGCTACGTGCACCGAAAGGCCGCCAGTGCCCGCGGCATCCGCGTCCTGCAGGTGGGGGCCATCACCCGCGGACAGAGAGGCGAGGAGCTTTCGGACATTGAGGGGATGGTAAAAGCCGGGTGTCCCGCCATCAGCGAGGACGGAAAGTCGGTCATGGACGCGGAGGTTTACCGGAAAGGCATGGCGGAGGCTGCAAGGCTCGGGATACCGGTGTTCGCCCACTGCGAGGACATAAATCTGGTGAACGGCGGTGTGATGAACGCGGACGAGAGGGCTAAGGAGCTTAACCTTTCGGGCATTACGAACGCGGTGGAGGACGTCATTGTGGCCCGGGATATTCTGCTGGCCAAAGAGACGGGCGTGCGGCTTCACCTGTGCCACTGCTCTACGGCAGACTCCGTGCGGATGGTGCGGGACGCGAAGAAGGAAGGCGTGACGGTGTCGGCGGAGGTATGCCCGCACCACTTTACTCTGACATCGGGTGATATTGATGAGTCGGAGCTGACCAATTACAAGATGAATCCGCCCCTGCGAACCAGGGCGGATGTGGACGCGCTGCGGGAGGGGCTTAAGGACGGCACGGTGGAGGTGATCTCCACGGACCACGCGCCCCACACGGAGGCGGACAAAAATAATTCGATGGAAAAGGCTCCCTTTGGGATTGTGGGCCTTGAGACGGCGGCGTGCCTGACTTACACGGAGCTTGTGCTCGGAGGGTGGCTTGCGCCGATGCAGATGGCGGAGAAGATGAGCTTTAATCCTGCGCGGATTGCCGGCGTGGACGGGGGCGACATACAGCCGGGGAAGCCTGCGGATCTTGTGGTGTTCGACCCTGCGGCGGAGTATCGGATCGACCGGAACACCTTTCTGTCGAAGGGCAGAAATACGCCGTTTCACGGCAGGAAGGTGCAGGGCTGCGTAAAATACACGATCTGTGGAGGCAGCGTGGTATATCAACAGGAGGACATATGATAAACAGACTGATAAAGAACATTGAGAAGACGAACGCGCCGATTGTGGTGGGACTTGACCCGATGCTGGACTACGTGCCGGGGCACGTAAAGGAGAGGGCCTATGGAGCGTATGGAGAGACGCTGGAGGGGGCCGCGGAGACTATCTGGCAGTTTAACCGGGCCATCGTCGATGCGACCGCTGACCTGATTCCGGCGGTGAAGCCGCAGATCGCCATGTACGAGCAGTTCGGCGTGGAGGGCGTTAAGGCCTTTAAGAAGACCGTGGACTACTGCCATGAGAAGGGGCTTGTGGTGATCGGCGATATTAAGCGCGGCGACATCGGCTCCACGTCTGCGGCCTACGCGGCGGGCCATCTGGGCAGCGTGCAGGTGGGCAGTCAGGTTCTTACGGCCTTTGACGAGGATTTTGCCACGGTGAACCCGTATCTGGGGTCGGACGGCGTCAATCCGTTTATTGATGTGTGCAAAAAGGAGAAGAAGGGAATCTTTGTGCTGGTGAAAACGTCCAATCCGTCCAGCGGGGAGCTGCAGGACCGGACGGCGGACGGCAGACCGCTCTACGAGCATGTGGGCGAACTTGTGGCAAAGTGGGGCAGTGACTGCATGGGCGATTCCTACAGCTACGTGGGCGCTGTGGTGGGCGCAACCTACCCGGAGCAGGGGAAGGTGCTGCGCAGCATTATGCCAAAGGCCTTCATTCTCGTGCCGGGCTACGGCGCACAGGGAGGAAAGGGCGCCGATCTCGTACACTTTTTCAATGAGGACGGCCTTGGGGCCATCGTCAATTCCTCCCGGGGGATTATTGCGGCCTGGAAGCAGGAGAAATACCGGGAAAAGGGAATCGGGGAAGAAAATTTTGCGGACGCGTCAAGGCTTGCGGTTCTCGATATGATCGACGACATTGCGGGAGCGCTGGGGACGAAGTAAGTACAGACTTAAAAATCATGTGTGAGGAATCATATGCAGCGGGAAAAAATGACAGAGAATGCAAAGGTGCTTGCTCAGAGAGCGCTTGCGGATCATATTTATGACCTGACGCTTGAGGCGCCGCAGATTGCGGCAGCCTCTTCGGCAGGTCAGTTTGTGTCGGTGTATACTCATAACCCGGCGAAGCTTTTGCCGCGGCCCATAAGTCTCTGCGGCATTGACCGGGCGGCGGGGCGGCTGCGCCTTGTGTATCGTGTGACGGGTGAGAAGGCGGGGACGGCGGAATTTTCGCGCCTTGCGCCGGGGGATACCGTGAGGCTTCTGGGGCCTCTCGGCAACGGATTTACGGTGCTGCCGAAAAAGAGAGCCTTTCTGGTGGGCGGAGGGATCGGCGTGCCGCCCATGCTGCAGCTTGCGAAGGACATCCGCTCCGGGACGGCCCAGGGCCTTTCGGGCGAGCCCTGTGAGATGCATATTTTTATGGGATACCGGGATGCGTCCGCCTTTTTGCTGGATGAGTTCCGGCAGCAGGCGGACTGCTTTGCGGCGACGGAGGACGGAAGCGTGGGGACAAAGGGCAATGTGATCAATGCCATTGAGGAGAGCGGCTGTCAGGCGGACGTGATCTACGCCTGCGGACCGACGCCGATGCTTCGGGCGCTCAAAAGCTACGCGGCGGAGCATGATATGCGCTGTTTTGTCTCCATGGAGGAGCGGATGGCCTGCGGGATCGGGGCCTGTCTCGCCTGTGTCTGCGGGTCAGAGGAGAAGGACGCCCACACCAACGTAAACAACAGGCGGGTCTGCAGAGAAGGTCCGGTCTTTGATGCCAGGGAGGTGATTCTGTGAGCAGGCTGTCGGTAAATATTGCGGGGGTTGAGTGGAAGAACCCGGTGACGGTGGCTTCCGGCACCTTCGGCTCCGGCGCGGAGTACAGTGAATTTGTGGATCTGAGCCGGCTTGGGGCGGTGACAACGAAGGGCGTGGCAAATGTGCCCTGGCCGGGCAACCCGACGCCCAGGGTGGCGGAGGTGTACGGCGGAATGTTAAACGCCGTGGGTCTGCAGAATCCGGGCATCGATCTGTTTCTGGAGCGGGACGTGCCGTTTTTAAAGCAGTTTGACACCCGCATCATTGTGAACGTGTGCGGGCACGAAAAGAAGGAGTACGCGGCAGTTGCGGAGCGGCTCTCGGACGCGCCGGTGGATATGCTGGAGGTCAATATTTCATGTCCCAACGTGACGGAGGGGGGAATTGCTTTCGGAACCGATCCCAGGTCGGCGGAGGAGATCACCCGGGAGGTGAAACGGTATGCGAAGCAGCCGGTGATTATGAAGCTGTCGCCGAACGTGACGGACATTACGGAGATTGCAAGGGCGGTGGAGTCCGGCGGGGCGGACGCCGTGTCTTTGATCAATACGATTACGGGAATGAAGATCGACGTGGAGAGCCGGCGGTTTGTGCTGGCAAATAAGACCGGAGGCATGAGCGGTCCTTCCATCCATCCGGTGGCGGTGCGCATGGTATACCAGTGCGCGCAGGTTCTTCGTGTGCCGATTATCGGCATGGGCGGCATTATGACCGCGGAGGACGCCATAGAGCTTATGCTTGCGGGGGCTGCGGCGGTGTCTGTCGGCACGGCGAACTTCGTCAACCCGCGGGCGTCTCTGGAAATTGTGGAGGGAATTGAGGCCTACTTAAAGCGGCACGGCATTTCGGACGTGAAGGAGCTGGTGGGGGCGGTGCGGGAATAATTTGCGGCGGAGCTGTAAATAAATGGCACATGCGTACCGATATATAAAATGAAGCTATGGAAAGCACGGGAAATCAATGGACTGACATCCTCTGATTTGCTGTGCTTTTTTGTTTCGAAAAAATATACAGCCGCCCGGTCCTTACGGAGGGCGGCGCGGCTTCGAACGACAGAGGAGCCGCAGAAAGGAGAGTTTATGTTACTGCAGGCAGTTGCTCCGGTGCGGATTATGAATGACATGTACCGGAGCGGAAAACGCTACGCCGGAACCGGGCGAACCCTGGACCCGGAGACGAAAAACGGAAACGAACCGGAGGAACCGGACGTTTCCAGAACAGAGACGAAGCCGGAAAAAGACCGCGCCGAGCTTCTGAGTGAGACGATGGAAAAGATGGGGGCAGGCCGGTCTGTCCCTGCGGGGGTGAGGGAGACGGAAATCTCCCCGGAGACGGGCGAAAAAGCCGTTGAGGCAGCAGAAGCCGCTGAGCCGGAGACGGGAGAGGTGCTTGAGGTTGTGGATATGATTCGAAAGCACATCGACGAGCTGATGGAGAAGATCGAGGACGGCGACACGGAGCCGCGGTTTCAGCTCGGGGCAAGATCCTACACGATCCGGGAGTGGGAGGATTTTCTGAAAAAGTTCGACAGTGTGCAGGACGCCATCCGCCAGATGACGAGAGCGCAGATTGAGGAGCGGATCAAGCGCGAGACCGGGTCCGTGGAAAAGCAAAGACCGGTGCAGATTGACATGATTTTGTCGGACACTGTGGAGGCGAATTTTCCGCTGCAGGCGGTGGATCAGAACGGAAACCGGATGGAGGATACGTACCTGATCGCCTTTGACCGGGAGGGCATTCGCTGCAGCAGGCCGGGATCCGACACTTACGAGTGGGAGATCCGTTTTACGGAGGACGGACAGTACGAGAAGGTCCGGGAATTTATGGACCGGGCAGGGGAGCTTGTGGACAATTTTCTCTTTGCGTCCAACGAGAATTTCTGGAAGGATTTTCTGGGCGGAAAAGTGGATGTGGAGAAGTTCCAGGAGTTTCTCTCGGGGACGAACAACGGAATACCCGACTACGGGGTTACGGTAAATGACTCCACTTACATTGACCGGGACAAGGCCCGGTGGGCGAAATACATGAACTCGCCGGGGGCGAAAATGTACACCGCACAGGAGATGGCGGAGATGGTCGCGGAGGAGATTCGAAGGAATCAGGCGGGGCTTACGAAGCTTACGGCTCCGTATGAGGAGGTGTACCGAAGGTATCATCCGGAGTATCGCGGGGAGGCGATTTTCTGCGAGTATCCGGGCGGGCCGCTGTACACGGCAAACGAGATCGGACAGCTGATGTACGAGCGTGCGCTTCGGGATAATCCGGAGCTTCGGGCATAGACTGGCCTGTCCGGGAAAAATATGCGGCCGCGGTTTTCTTATGGAAAGCCGCGGCCGAAAGGATTGTATAAGAGAATGAACGGAAGGTTGCGGATGAAAGAGGAAGGCCGGATCTGCCATTCCCCTCTGGAGTATCGGAATGAAGATGAGCTCATGGAGTATGCGATCTGTCACAAAAAGGAACAGAGCAAAACCCGCTGCGTGAAGGGACATTTTGTCTGCAATGCCTGTCATATCAGCGGCGTGGACCGTATCATCGGCATATGCCGGAAGGAAACGCCGAAAAATCCGGTGGAGATCGTCACGGGGCTGATGTCGGAACCTTTTTGCCACATGCACGGGCCGGAGCACCATATTATGGCGGGCTGCGCGTTCCTGACCGTATACAAATTTGCCGGCTGGTTGGGCTGTATTTGAGGCACTCGTCACGGACGGAGAAAAATGGTTCGTGTCGGGTGCTTTTGTTGTGTGAAGTTTGTTGTGGAAATGGGGAAAACGATAATAAAGTAACGTACTTTATGATTTTTCTATAGCTTATCTTAATGCAAATGTTTCTGATTTACAAGTCTTTTTTCGATCAAAACAGCCAAATTTGCGCTTTTTGACCGGAACTGTTAACGATTATACTTCAAATTTTGTGTCGAATCAATGGATTTTGTGGGTTCTGGTGGTTGGATCGCGGCTGGGAGCTGCTTCTCTGACGGATTTTAGGTG
>CATJJD010000285.1 GCA_949740385.1 uncultured Lachnospiraceae bacterium | reverse complement strand
TATGACGAATATCATACGGATCCTGGACGCCGCGGACGACAGAAGCCTCTGCCTCTTCGACGAGCTGTGCGCGGGAACCGACCCGACGGAAGGGGCGGCCCTTGCCATCTCGATTCTGCATAAGCTGCACCAGTACGGAGCCGTCACAATGGCGACCACCCACTACAGCGAGCTGAAGGTGTACGCCCTTGGCACGGACGGGGTGGAGAACGCCTGCTGCGAGTTCAGCGTGGAGACCTTAAGCCCCACCTACCGCCTGCTGATCGGCATTCCGGGCAAGAGCAACGCCTTTGCCATCAGCACAAGGCTGGGCCTTTCCGACAGCATTATCGAAGACGCAAAGGCCCGCCTGAGCGACCGGGACGTAAACTTCGAGGACATGATCTCGAACCTGGAACAGAGCCGGCTGGCCATGGAAAAAGAGCAGCTTCAGATCGAGCAGCGGAGACAGGAGATCGACGCCTTAAAGAAGGAGCTTGAGACAAAACAGAGCCGGCTTGATGAAAACCGCGACGCCATTCTGCGCAAGGCCAACGAGGAGGCGTACCGGATTCTGAAGGAGGCGAAGGATGTCGCGGACACAACCATCCGCAATTTCAACAAATACGGACAGGGACAGGCTCCCATGGCTCAGATGGAAAAAGAGCGCTCCGCACTCCGCGGCAAAATGTCCGACAAGGAAAAAAAGCTTTCCATGAAGAAGAAGGAGCAGGCCAACAACAAGGTTCCGAAGAAGCTGCGGGTGGGCGATTCCGTGAAGGTGCTGTCCATGAACTTAAAAGGAACCGTGCACACGCTGCCGAACGCAAAGGGCGACCTCTACGTCCAGATGGGAATTCTGCGCTCCCTGGTCAACATTAAGGACCTGGTGCTTATCGACGAGGACGCCTCCCCGACCGCCGGCAGGTTCACAAAGACCGGCTCCGGCAAAATCAAAATGAGCAAGTCCGCCTCCGTGTCCACGGAGATCAACCTGATCGGCATGACGGTGGACGAGGCCATCGCCCATCTGGACAAGTACCTGGACGACGCCTACATCGCCCACCTGCCGTCCGTGCGCATCGTTCACGGCAAGGGCACCGGCGCACTGCGAAACGCCGTGCACAGCCATCTGAAGCGGCAGAAATACGTCAGCTCCTACCGTCTCGGGGAGTCTGGAGAGGGAGACGCAGGCGTTACGATCGCAGTGTTCGACTAGATATATGATTTCGAGGAAATGTTTTATTATAGGAGAAGCAATATGGCATCCAAACAGAAAATACTGATTGTGGACGACGACAACAACATCGCTGAGCTGATCTCTCTGTACCTCACAAAGGAGTGCTACGACACGAAAATTGTGAACGACGGGGAGGAGGCGCTGGCGGCCTTTGACCATTACAACCCCAACCTCATCCTGCTGGACCTTATGCTCCCCGGCATCGACGGCTATCAGGTGTGCCGGGAGATCCGCTCAAGAAACAACGTCCCGATCATCATGCTGTCCGCAAAGGGCGAGATTTTCGACAAGGTGCTGGGGCTGGAGCTGGGGGCGGACGACTACATTATGAAGCCGTTTGACTCAAAAGAGCTGGTAGCGCGGGTCAAGGCCGTCCTGCGCCGCTACCAGCCCGCCAGAACCGAGACCGTAGTGGAGTTAAAGTGCGTCGAGTACCCGGATCTTACGGTCAATCTGTCCAACTACTCCGTCATCTACAACAGCCACCCGGTGGACATGCCGCCCAAGGAGCTGGAGCTTTTGTACTTCCTGGCCTCCTCCCCGAATCAGGTATTTACGCGGGAGCAGCTGCTGGATCACATCTGGGGCTACGAGTACATCGGCGACACCCGGACCGTGGACGTGCACGTTAAGCGACTCAGGGAGAAAATCAAGGATCATGAGTCCTGGTCCATCGCCACCGTCTGGGGCATCGGCTACAAGTTCGAGGTTACGGAATGAAGCGCACCCTCTACGTCCGGTTTCTGATCAGCTACCTGATATTCGGCGGGATGGCGTTTATTGCCCTCTTCACCTTCACTCAGCACGCCATCATCGACTTTACCGAGCGGCAGGAGGCCCGGCAGCTCTACCGCGAGGCTACGCTTGTGGCATCCAAATATGCGGCGGAGTACACAAGCTCCCGGCTCTCCCTCTCGGACTTTCAGTCCCAGATGGAGGCTCTTGGCACATACCTGACCGCAGACATATGGATCGTGGACAGCCAGGGGAGGCTCCTTGTGGACTCCTCCGACGCCTCGGTTGGACAAAACGCCGCCCTCTCCGACTTTTCGGCAATCGCGGATTTCGACGCGGCGGATTTCGGCAGCAGCTACTACATGACCGGCAATTTCTACGGCCGGTTTCACGAGGAGATGCTCACCGTCTTTTCCCCCGTCACCTCCAACTACCGGGTGCGCTCCTACGTGATCATACATAAGCCGCTCTCCCGCATTACGGGAACCTACATCAACGGCTTTATGAACATCGCCTTTTATACAATCGGAATCGTCTTTCTGTGTTCCTTTGTCATTCTCCTCTTCTTCACCTTCACGGTCAGCCTGCCGCTGCGCCGGATCACGGCGGCGGCAAGAACCTACGCCAGAGGAGATTTTTCGGAGCGGGTCGATATCCACACGGAGGACGAGCTCGGCTATATCGCCAACACCTTAAGCTATATGGCAAATGAGCTGAACACGCTGGAGGACGATCAGCGCAAATTTATATCCAACGTATCCCACGATTTCCGGTCGCCGCTGACATCCATCAAGGGCTATGTGGAGGCGATGCTGGACGGCACAATTCCGCCGGAAATGCAGGACAAATACTTAAACATCATATTGTTTGAGACGGAGCGGCTGAACCGGCTCACCCAGAGTCTCATCGACCTCAACCGGTTCGGCCACCACGGCATTATGCTGGACGTGACGGACTTTGACATCAACCGTACCGTAAAGACCACCATACTCACCTTCGAGGGGACCTGCAGCAAAAAGGGACTCTCCTTTGACCTGCTCTTAACCGGGCAGGAGCTGTTCGTCACCGGTGACGAAGCCAAAATCCAGCAGGTGCTCTACAACCTGATTGACAACGCCACCAAATTTTCCGGCCCGGACTCCGCTATCAAGATCGAGACCAACGTGAAAAACGAGAAGGTACTTGTCTCCGTCCGCGACTCCGGCATCGGCATCCCGGCGGACAGCATCAAAAAGATCTGGGACCGGTTCTACAAGACCGACCTCTCCCGGGGCAAGGATAAAAAGGGCTCGGGGCTTGGCCTCTCCATCGTCCGGGAGATTATACAGGCCCACAGCGAGCACATCAATGTGGTAAGCACCGAGGGCGTGGGAACCGAATTTCTCTTTACCCTGCCCCTCTCCAGCAGGGAAGTGGACTCCTGAGGACAGCAATATAAGGCGGAAAGCTACTGTAACACGCGCTTTCCGCCTTTTCTGTCGTACACAATATAAGAACCGCCCCGCTCAACACTCTCCTCGTTCAGCCGCAGCCCCGGCATCCCGCCGTCTTCCTCTGCGCCGTCCCCGTCCGGCTCTCCGACTGCGTCTTTGGCTTCCTCAAGGGACGCCCGGAGCAGATCGTACTCAAACCGATACTTTTCCACCGTCACGGCCCGCAGGTACAGCCGAAGCTGTCCCGCTGCCTTCGGCTCGTACTCAAACGCAAAGGCCGCGCTGCCCGACATGCCGTCCACCGGAGCCTTCACAACAGCTCCTGAGACCGCCTCGGTGGCTTCCGGCTCATACCCCGTCCTGACCGGCTCATCCTCTGTCTTTTCCCTGATGAGATCCTCCCGCCAGACCTTTCTGCCGTTCCACTCCGCCACCAGCTCAAACCGCTCGAACTCATAGCGGTCCTTTCCCGTCAGCGCATATATGGCATCGCCCTTCACGGACAATATATTATCCTCATATTTCGGCGAGGCCTCCGTGCTGCCGGAGAGAACCTCGTCAAGAAATGTCTGAATACCGTCGTAGTTGCTGTAAACCTCGGTGTTTTTCTTCTTTCCGTCCGCAAAGAGAAAGGTCAGGTTGCCGTCAAAGCTCTTCTCCAGGGGGAGCGTAATCTCCCCGCTGTAGGCATACCCGTCCTTTTTCAGCGGACACTCGTTCGTACCGAAATAAACGCTGATTCTTGTATTGTCCGTGTACTCCTTCGGGATCATATACACGGACACGTCGCAGGTATCCGCCGCAAAATTCATGTCCTCCACGCGGATACTGTAGTGCTCGACCATACCGTTTTCCTCCTGCAGCGTCTGCGTGATGACACTCTCCATACCGTCCACATCCGACAGTATAATATTCGTCGTATCCTGCAGGTAAGTGATCTGGCTGGTCAGCTCCACAAGCCTTGCGTACATGCCGCCGGTCAGAACCGCCAGCACAATGAGATTCGCAATAATTACAAGCCTGCTCCAGCTAACCTTTCCTTTCTTCATTCCTGTGCCTTATGCTCCTGCGGCGTCAGCGCAATGTGAAGCTCCGAAAGCTGCTTCTCCTCCACCGTCCCCG
>CATJJD010000284.1 GCA_949740385.1 uncultured Lachnospiraceae bacterium | reverse complement strand
GCATAAGGGGTGGGCTATTATCCTTATTGCACTTGGAACAGTATTTGTTATTATTTCAGTTTATTTGGGACTTCCTAAATAAAAATTGGTTTGCGAATAATCATAAGTGTTCCTGCGCCTGCCTGCCGATGCCGGCAAGGTAAGTATTCAGTCTGCCGCCGGTGAGAAAATTGGTGTATGTAACTTTGCGGTACTGCATAGCAAACTGCTGTATGGTTTTTTGGATTTCGGCACCTGGTTTCCTGTTCATCCCCATACGTCCTGTGTTGAGGGCATCCGGCACAATTTTCTGATACTCTGCCAGCGTATCATAGACCATTGGCCGCTTTATCCCGTAATTCCAGGCTATCAATAAGGATCTGGCAGCAGATGATTCTGCTGTTTTTATTGTATTTCCGTATTCCGTATATTATAATAAAACCGTTCAGATGTTTATGTGCAGCGCAGGGAGCAGCCGTGATAAGCATCAGAAATATGATCAAAACAGATGAAACGGTAAAGCTTTACCATGGATCGAAAGCAGGAGTCAGAGGCCTCATTGCCCCTGGATTTGTCAGACCTTAAAAGCTGAAATATATAAGCGGGACTGGACCGGGCGCTGTTTATCCCGTACAACCGCGGGTAAAAGGGTATTCTTCGGAGGTTATGTACTGGACAGGGTATACTGATCGCTGCCGGCATTATGATACCGGTGAATACAGCCGTGAAATATATAAGATTGCTGACGCTGAAACAATGCGTGAAGGCTGGCCGGTTTTCCACACTTTTTTAATAAAATGGACACAGATGAGCGGAAGGAAATTTACATACAAAAATGCAGGAGAGGGAATTATGGAGGCGAAGACCATACAGCGGACCGTTGTCTGTGAGAGCGGGACAATTACCTATTTTCTCACAAGAAAATCCGTTAAAAATATTAATCTGAGAGTGAAGCTGGACGGCCGCGTTCTCGTTTCGGCGAACCACCGTGTCCCGACCGCGTATATTGACGGATTTATCCGGCAAAAGCAGGCGTACATTCTGTCTGCTCTGACCGAATTTGAAGAAAAAAGGAAGCGGATGCAGGAGGAGCCGAAACGGTATGTCACCGGCGAGAGCTGCACGCTGCTGGGCAGAGTCTTCCGCTTAACCGTGGAGGAGGCAGAGGAGGAGACCGTGTATATCGACGGTGACAGTATCTTTCTTAAGGTAAAGGACGGGACGGATTTCCGCCATAAAGAGATTATGATGACCCGGTGGCTGAAGGAATACCGGATGGCGGTATTCAAAAGGCTGGTCGACGCGGCATACGAACGGTTCCGCGCGTACCATGTTCCCTATCCGGAGTTAAGAGTGCGCAGCATGACGTCACGGTGGGGCTCCTGTCATCCGGTGAAAGGCGTGATAACGCTGAACAGCCGGCTGATCGAGGCGCCGGAAAGCTGTATTGAGTATGTGGTTTTGCATGAGTTTGCGCACTTTATCCATCCGGATCACTCCAGGCGGTTCTGGGACCTGGTGACCATGCTGATGCCGGACTGGAGGGAGCGGAAAAACAGGCTGGAAAATCGGGAAGGAGAGAAAAATGGAGCAGGATATTAAACGCGTTTTTGGAGAGCTGGTGGCGGTCGACGCACCGTCTCTGAAGGAAAAGCAGATGGCGGAGCAGCTCGTAAGGCTGTTCGGTGAGCTCGGAATCCGGCTGGAGGAGGACGACAGCGGAGAAAAAAGCGGATCGGATACGGGCAATCTCTACGGGTATGTGCAGGGAGAGCCGGAGGCGGATACCGTTCTTTTGTCCGCCCATATGGATACGGTTATGCCGGCCTGCGGGAAAAAGGCGGTTTTTGCAGAGGACGGCACGGTGACGAGCGACGGGACGACGGTGCTTGGCGCGGATGATCTGGCGGGTATTACCGCAATCTACGAGGCGGTGAAATATGTGAGGGAGAAGGCACTGCCCCACAGAAGCTTCGAGCTTTTGTTTACGACGGGGGAGGAGCTGTACGGCCGGGGCGCTAACGCATTCAACTGCGGCAGACTGCGGGCCGGGCGCGCGTATGTGCTGGACCTGACCGGCCCTGTGGGGGATGCGGCGTATGCGGCCCCGTCCATCCTGTCATTTCGCGCCTGCATACGCGGGCGGGCATCCCATGCGGGCTTTGAGCCGGAGGCGGGCATCAGCGCAATCGCCGCGGCAGCACGCGGGATTGCCGCGCTGCGCCAGGGGCGGATCGACGAGGAAACCACCGCCAACATCGGCGTGATTTCCGGCGGGGAGGGCGTCAATGTGGTGGCGCCGGAGTGCGTGGTGAAGGGCGAGGTCAGAAGCTTAAAGCACGAGAAAGCGCTTGCGCTTCTTAAGGAGTATCAGGCTTGCTTTGAGGAGACGGCAAAGGCCGCCGGCGCAGATCTTGAGTGGGAGGAGTCGGTGGATATACGCGCCTACGAGACGCCGCCGGAGGGCGCGGCTGCGGAGGCTTACCGGGCGGCGGTAAAAAAGGCGGGGTGTGAGGCCAGGCTTTACAAAACCTTTGGGGGCAGCGACAACAATGTGTTTGCCCTGCACGGAATCGAGGGGCTGGTGATCGCCAGTGCCATGAACCGGGTGCACACCTGCAGAGAGTACAGCAGTATTCACGAGATTGCGAAGGTGGCAGAGATCGTGATCCATCTGCTGACGCTCTGAGAGGCAGGTCCGTATCTGACACCGGGAAAAATGCTTTACACCGGTATTTCCTTCTATTATAATATAGGCAGTTATAACAGAGGGCGGCGGACGAATGGTACGCCGGATCGGATAAAGGAGTGTCACGAATGGAACAGGAGTTAAAGCGGTATTTGGAGGAAATGTTAAACAGAGGGATGCCGGGGGAGCTTGGCATCCATTTTGTTGTGCTTGAGGAGGGCTATGTCCGGACAGAAATGCCCATTGAGAACCGTCACACGAACGTGTACGGCATGGTGCACGGCGGTGCAATGTACACGCTGGCAGACACCACCACGGGATTTGCGGCCCGCACTTACGGCGGGCGGGTGGTGACGCTCAACGGCAGTATGAACTATCTCACCGGAAGCCCGGACACGGCGAAAATATACTGCGACGGCAGAGTCGTGCGGCACGGGAGAAAGACAGTCGTAGTTTCCGCCGAGGTGTACGACGAGTTCGGCACGCTGATGGCAAACGGCAGCTATACGCTCTATGTGCTGGGCGGGGATCAGGGATTTGAGCAGTGGAAAGAAGGCTCGGACCGTAAATGACAGAGAGCATTTGCGCGGCAAAGTTACGGGGAGGAAAAAGGGGTATGGATTACAGAACAGAATACGAAAAATGGTGCACGGACAGCTATTTTGACGGGGATACCCGGGCGGAGCTTAAGGCGATCGCAGGCGATGAGGCGGAGATCCAGGACCGGTTTTACCGGCAGCTGGAGTTTGGAACCGGAGGACTGCGGGGTATAATCGGCGCCGGCACGAACCGCATGAACATCTACACGGTCCGGCAGGCTACGCAGGGGCTTGCAAACTATATCATTTCTCAGAACGGGCAGGAGAAGGGCGTCGTCATCGCATATGACTCCCGGATCATGTCGCCGGAGTTTGCCGGGGAGGCGGCGCTGTGCCTGTGCGCCAACGGCATCCGGGCATTTGTGTTTGAGAGCCTGCGGCCGACGCCGGAGCTGTCCTTTGCGGTGCGAAGGCTCTCCTGCATTGCAGGGATCGTGATTACCGCAAGCCACAATCCGCGGGAGTACAACGGCTACAAGGTGTACTGGGAGGACGGCGCGCAGATTACGCCGCCCCATGACAAAAACATTCTGGCCGAGGTGGGGAAGGTGACGGATTTTGGCCAGGTGAAGACGATGGAGAAGGCCGAGGCAAAGGCGGCCGGCCTGTATGCGGTGATCGGAAAAGAGATCGACGACTGTTACATGGAAGAGCTCAAAAAGCAGTCCGTCCACCCGGAGATGATAAAGGAGATGTCGGGGGATATCCGCATCGTCTACACGCCGCTCCACGGGACGGGCAACATTCCGGTGCGCCGGCTGCTCTCGGAGCTCGGCTTCTCTCAGGTGTATGTGGTGCCGGAGCAGGAGATGCCGGACGGTAATTTCCCGACGGTGCCCTATCCGAATCCGGAGATGCCGGAGGCGTTTGAACTGGCGCTTAAGCTTGCGAAAGAGGTGGACGCGGATATTGTGCTGGCCACGGACCCGGATGCGGACCGGCTTGGTATGTATGCGAAGGACAAAAAGACCGGCGAATACGTCAGCTTTACCGGAAACATGTCGGGAATGCTGATCGCCGAGTATATTTTGCGGGAGAGGAGCCTTGCGGGGACGCTGCCGAAAAATGGCGTGCTGGTGGAGACGATCGTGACGACGGACATGGCAGGGGCCATCGCTGAGGCATATGGCGTAAAGCTGGTGGAGGTGCTTACGGGCTTCAAGTACATCGGCGAGCAGATTAAGCTTATGGAGCAGACAAAAGACGAGTATGTGTTCGGCCTTGAGGAGAGCTACGGCTGCCTTGCGGGAACCTACACGCGGGACAAGGATGCCTGTGTTGCGGTGATGATGCTCTGTGAGGCCTGCGCCTGGTGCAGGAAAAACGGCATCACACTCTGGGATGCGATGACTGATCTCTACGAGAAGTACGGCTATTACCGGGAGGGGCTGCACATGCTGACGCTTAAGGGCATGGACGGAGCCGCGCAGATTCAGGCGATAATGGCGAAGCTGCGGGAAAATCCGCCGGAGAAGATCGGCGCTTATAAGGTTTTGGCTTTCCGGGATTACAAAAACGATGTGCGCATCGAGCTGGCGTCCATGGAAAAGAGCGCCACGGGCCTGCCGGAGAGCAACGTGCTCTACTATGAGCTGGAGGACGGCGGCTGGTGCTGCGTGCGCCCGTCGGGAACCGAGCCGAAAATCAAATTTTATTTCGGCGTGGTCGGGGCAGATGCCGCGGATGCCGGGGAGCAGCTTGAGGCGTTGAAGAAAGCGCTGCTAGCGCTGGCGCAGCCTCAGGACTGAGCTACGTGAGGATAAGTTATGGCAAAATCAGTGAAACTTGCGGATATTGCGGAGATTGTCGGTGTCAGCACAGTGACGGTTTCCAAGGCGCTGTCGGATCAGAAGGGGGTAAGCGCGCAGCTGCGTGCAAGAATCAGACAGCTGGCTGATGAGATGGGCTACCAGCCCCCGTCGGCGGCAAAAAAGCCGTCGACGAGCTACAATATCGGTGTGCTGATTCAGGAAATTTATCTGGATAAGTACGCCTCCTTTTACTGGCAGCTCTATCAGGATTTTTCCAGGAGGACGCTGCTGCGCGGGTGCTTTACGATGCTTGAGCTGGTGAGCCGCAACGATGTGATGGGCTGCCGCATGCCCATTATGGCAAAGGAGCGCCGCGTGGAGGGCATTGTTGTCATCGGCTCCATGGAAACCCACTATATTGAAAAGCTGGAGGAGACGTGCGGCGTGCCGGTTGTATACATGGACTATTACGACAGCAGAAGACCCATTGACACGGTGATTTCCAACAGCTACTACGGGGCATATATGCTGACGAATTATCTGTTTGAGATGGGACACTGGAGCATCGGCTATGTGGGGACGCTCTGTGCCACGAGCAGTATCACGGACCGCTATCTGGGATATACGAGGGCGCTGCTGGAGCACCGGGTGCGGGTGCGGGACGACTGGGTGCTGGAGGATCGGGATGTGATGGAGGGGACGGTGGATCTGGACAGAAATCTTCGCCTGCCGAAGACGATGCCCACCGCCTTTGTGTGCAACAGCGATCTGACGGCGGCGCATATGGTCCGGTATCTGCAAAAGCAGGGGCTTGGCGTGCCGGAGGACATTTCGATTGTCGGATTTGACAATTATCTCTGTCCGGGGCTGTGCGACATCGGGATCACCTCCTTTGAAATCGACATAAGCGAGATGTCCCGCAGGGCGTTTCAGAAGCTTTTGAAGCGGATGGGAAATGAGAAAACTCCCATCGGAACCGTCATTGTGGACGGACATATGGTATGTAAGGACAGTGTGGCCCGGATCTAGGGGACCGGACTGCTGAAAGAGGGACAGACTGCAATGAGAGAACTGATCCGGTTGAATCCGGTTTTTACTCACAATATCTGGGGCGGCACAAGGCTGCGGGAGGTGTTCGGCTATGATGTAAGGGGCAGCGGCATCGGGGAGTGCTGGGGTGTTGCCGCCCACGAAAAGGGAGACTGCACCGTGGCGTCGGGAAGGTTTGGGGGGCTTTCGCTGTCTCAGCTGTGGAACGGCCACAGGGAGCTGTTCGGAGGGCTTTGCGGCAGCCGTTTTCCGCTTCTGATCAAAATTATCGACGCGAAGAGCCGGCTGAGTATTCAGGTTCACCCGGACGACGCTTACGCTGCGGCGCATGAGAACGGCGCGTCCGGCAAGACGGAGTGCTGGTATATTCTGGACTGTCCGAAGGATGCGCGCCTTGTGATCGGGCACCGGGCCCAAACGGCGGAGGAGCTCTCCGACATGATTTCCGGCGGGCGCTGGGATGAGCTGATCCGCGAGGTTCCGGTGAAAAAGGGCGATTTTCTGCAGATCGAGCCGGGGACGGTGCACGCGATTATGGGCGGCGTTTTGATTCTTGAGACGCAGCAGAACAGCGATGTTACTTACCGCGTGTACGATTATGACCGCACGGTCAACGGACAAAAGCGGCCGCTTCACATTGCAAAGTGTCTGGACGTGATCACGGTTCCGGCGGCGCCGGCGGAGGAGAGTGTGATCTGTGCAGCCCCAAAGGACGGCGACGGGCCGGTCACGCTGATCGCCTGCAGCCATTATCGGGTATTTTTGCTTCCCGTGCACGGGTACATGTGCTGGGAGCAGACGTACCCGTTTCTTGCGGTGAGCGTGACGGAGGGAAGCGGTACGCTAAACGGCGAACCGCTGAAAAAGGGCGATCATCTGATTGTCCCTTTCGGCTACGGCAGAATGGAGTTTGCGGGGGAGATGGAGCTGATTGCCTCGACGGTGAATGGGGACTGACGGCTGCCGTTATTCCAGCAGCAGCTCATCTACGGTTACGAACTCGTAGCCCTGGTCGGTGAGGGCGTCGATTACGGTAAAGGCCGCCTGTATGGAGGATTCCGACGCGTCGTGAAGCAGTATAATACTGCCCTCCTCGGTGTCCTCGATGATGCGCTGCACAACGGTGTCGGCGTCGGTGGTCGCCCAGTCCAGCGGGTCCACGTCCCACAGCACTTCGATCAGGTTTACCCTGCTGTCCAGGGAGTCCTTCCAGCAGCCGTAGGGCGGCCGGATAAAGCCGGTGTACTCTCCGGTCACATCATGGATCACTTCCAGCGTCCGTTCAATCTGTTTTTGCGCCGCTTCGTCCCCGATTTCCCCGAAGTTCACATGTTCATAGGAATGTACGCCGATCAGGTGGCCGTCCGCATACACCTCCTCCAGTATATCCGGAAACTTTTCCACCTCGGAACCCAATACAAAAAACGTGGCTTTTACGCCACGTTTCTTTAGTCCCTCCAGCAGTGTTCTTGTGTAGTACGGATTGGGGCCGTCGTCGAAGGTGAGTGCGATCTGCATCGGCTCCTGCACGGCCGCCTCGGGCTCCTGGCCGGACACCTGTGTGTCCGCTGCGTTGCTTTCCTCCTCCGTCGGCATATCGGTCTCGGTCGCCTGGGACTTTTCCTTTACCTGCGCGTGCAGCCGTCCGGCCAGAGCCCCGGCTATGTATGCGGCGGCAAGCAGAAGAACGATGCGTAAAATCCAGTGTTTTTTTTGTGCTGCGCTCATTGCCGTTTCCATCCCCGAATTGGTTGTTGGTTCATTGTATGCGCCGGAGGATGTCTGTATGCACGCGGATGAGGATAAATAACGGGGAGCCGGAGTGCCAATGTCATTTAGTTAAAGCATTGCCTTATTGGCTTCTTTTCAGAATTGAATGATATAGGAAACATTTGATGTTTTCTTATAATATATTTTTAAGAAAACATCCGAATCCTCCTCATAAGACGTTACAACGACAGAATACGTTCCTTCTGGTACCGCTATTTTGATTTTGTCAAAAATTAAAGAGCGGCAATTGGTGAAAGCAGGAAGCGGATGGCAGATGCAAAATCAGGTTTTCTGCTTCTTGAAAAGTCAGTCACCGGGTTTTTAGAAAACAGCCAGGGGCAGATGCCATCTCCAGGATAAGTGATATTGGCCGGAGGGCTCCCCCTTTTTGTGACGTTTCTGAGTAATAAAGTAATGTACTTTATGATTTTTTCTATAGCTTATCTTAATGCAAATGTGTCTGATTTACAAGTCTTTTTTCGATCAAAACAGTCAATTTTAAGCTTTTGACCGGAACTGTTACCGATTATACTTCAAAAATTGTGTCGAGTCAATAGATTTTGTGGGTTTCGGCGGCGGGAGTCATTTCCAGAACAGGTTCCGGTGGTTTGATTTTTGTCAGAATGTGCCTGATTTTTGTCTGTGCAGAAGCGTGCGTGTTTGATTTTTGTTTATTCGCCGTCAGAATTGCCGTCAGAAATTTCTCTGAAATGTGCAGTGTTTTCAGGCGTTTCCGCCGTTTTTATTCCATTTGGTTTTAGTTTATTCGCCGTCAGAATTGTGGTCAGGCAGGGGCGGGAGGGCTGAAATGCCGGGAGTTTGGGCGGGATTGGTAATAAAGTACATTACTTTATTATTTTGCGGGGCCTGGCCTGTGGTATGGGCTGAGGAAGTGTTCAGGAGATTGCGGAGGCCCGCAGGACTGGGGCGGGCTATGACCGCCATTGGTGGAATGTCTGGCGGAAAGGAGTCGTGTTTGCGGATGGAACTGTATCGGCACAATCAAACTGCATATGAAGCGGCTCTTGCGATGCTGGAGGAAACCGGAAAGGCGGCTGTGATTCATCCGACGGGAACCGGAAAATCCTTTATCGGTTTTCAGCTGTGCGCAGAGCACCGGAAGGATACGGTATGCTGGCTCTCTCCTTCGGCGTACATTTTTCAGACTCAGGCGGAGAACTGGCGGAGGGCCGGCGGGGTGACACTGGAAAATGTCTGCTTTCTCACTTACGCAAAGCTGATGCGGATGCCGGAGCAGGAGCTTGCGGCGATTCGGCCTGACTTTATTGTGCTGGACGAGTTTCACCGCTGCGGCGCGTCGCTCTGGGGGCAGGGCGTTGCATGGCTGCTTGCGGAGTTTCCGCAGGCGAAGCTTCTGGGGCTGACCGCCACAAACATCCGCTACCTGGACAGTCAGCGGGATATGGCAGCTGAGCTGTTTGACGGAAATATTGCGTCGGAAATCACGCTGGGGGATGCGGTGGTGCTTGGCATTTTAAAGCCGCCGAAGTATGTGCTGTCGGTCTATTCCTGCCAGAAAGACATGGCAAAACTAGAGGCGCGGATTCGCCGTACAAAGAACCGGGCAGTGCGGGATGCGGCGGAGGCGTATCTGGACGCGCTGCGGCGGGCGCTTCAGATGGCGGACGGTCTGGATGTTATTTTGGAAAAGCACATGCCGGATAAAGCCGGAAAGTATATCGTGTTCTGCGCGAATGCGGAGCATATGCGGGAGATGATGGAGCTTGCGGCGGAGTGGTTCGGGAGAATTGACCGCTGTTCCCACATCTACTCGGTTTACGCGTCCGACCCGTCGGCAAGTCAGTCCTTCGCGGATTTTAAGGCGGATGATGACGGAGATCATCTGAAGCTTCTCTACTGCATCGACGCGCTGAACGAGGGGATTCACCTGGAGGACATCGACGGCGTGATTCTGCTGCGGCCCACGGTGTCGCCGATCGTG
>CATJJD010000283.1 GCA_949740385.1 uncultured Lachnospiraceae bacterium | reverse complement strand
TCTGTGTGAGAAGGACGGTATATTTAAATCTATTGATAAAGCGGGGGAGGAACGATAGTAATGCTGTCGGGCGGAAGCAGACATATTGTGAAACGGCTAAAGCGCGGATGCTTCTGTGGATACGGCTTCCGGTGTTTATCGGGCGGCGTGGCGCTATGAGGGACGAAGGATTACCGTGGACGTTTCGGTGCCGTTTGGGGGAAGCGCGCTGCTTGAGCTGCCGCAGGCGGGAATCAGAGAGGAACTGTCTGCGGGGACATACCGTTATTCCTATGAGGAATCAGACCGGCAGTGTTTCTGCCCGGATATACAGTGACATATTTCATTAAAATATCGGAGCGAAAGATAAGCATTGGTCAGTCCCCTGTCGTGACAGTGAAATCATGGCAGGGGATTTTGTATTGCATTCATCCGATATTAAATTCTTGTATTCTGTTTCTCTCCGTGTTACAATCAATTCAAAGCATAACAATCTTTTCACATTTCGGCTTATGCCATGCGCTTAATCGCGTCTGCAGAGTGCAGAGCGTCGGTGCAGTCCGATTTTCGACAGTCAGAGGATCGTGCTTTGGTTTCCATTAACTACAATTCAGGCAGATCGCTCTGCAGTGCAGAGGACAGGGAATCCTTATGTTTATCACAGGGCATAGCCCGCTCGAATACACTGGACAAAAAGAAGCAGATTGTAGTAGAATTAGAATGATGCGGGAGTATCGAAAACAAACAGTAAAGTGACGAGGAGATAAATAATGAGCAAAAAACAGATCCGACAGGAATTTCTGACGGGAGAGCGTGCGCTCTTCGCGGGGAAAGAGCTTGAGATTTATGACAGCATATTTGATCAGGGGGAATCCCCGCTGAAGGAGAGCAGAGACATTGCGCTGTACGGCTGCATGTTTCGCTGGAAGTACCCGCTCTGGTACTGTAAAAATATAAAGGCTGTCGACTGCACCTGGTTTGAGATGGCCAGAGCCGGCGTCTGGTACACCGAAAACGTGGAGGTCTCCAATGCGGTGATTGAGGCGACGAAGAATTTCCGCCGCTGCGACGGGCTTACCTTAAATCACGTCCGCTTTGTCAATGCGGCGGAGACGCTCTGGCACTGCCGGGGGGTGACCATGACGGAGGTGGTGGCAAAGGGCGACTATTTTGCGCTGGACTGCGAGAATCTGACGCTGGATCATTTTGAGCTGGTGGGCAACTACTCCTTCGACGGGGTAAAAAACATGACGATCCGCAATTCCAGACTGCTGTCAAAGGACGCGTTCTGGAACACGGAGAACGTGACGGTGTACGATTCTTTCATATCCGGCGAGTACCTGGGCTGGAATGCGAAGAACCTGACGCTCGTCAACTGCACGGTGGAGAGTCTGCAGGGCATGTGCTACATCGACAGCCTGGTCATGAAAAACTGTAAGCTGATCAACACCACGCTTGCCTTTGAGTACTCCACCGTGGAGGCGGATATAGCGAGCCGCATCGACAGCGTGATGAATCCGTCGGGCGGCTTTATAAAGGCCGATTCCATCGGGGAGCTGATTTTGCAGAAGGACTGCATCGACCCGGAGCGGACAACTATTGTGTGCAGAAGCTGACATGACCTTTGGTACGGGCGAGAAGACGGGGGAAAATACATGAAGAAAAGTCACAGAAAGGACGTTATAATTGCGAGGATTATTTTTGCGGTGATCTGTGCGGTGTTGATTCTGCTCATTGTCTGCGCGGTGGTGCTGATCAAAGGGCGCATGGATGAGAAAAAGAGCGGCAATAACAGCCAGTCGGAATCGATTGCCGACGAATCCGGGGAGGATACGCAGACCGCAGAGCCGGCAGTTACGCCGGAGCCTTCGCAGGTGAAGGAGCCGGACGTGATTATGCAGACGACGGCGGATGATCTGAGGCTCCGCAAAGAGCCGAATACGGACTGTGAGGTCATTACGGTTCTCGAAAAGGGAACCAAGCTGGAGCTGCTCAGCCAGGAGGACGGCTGGGCCTTTGTGGACTGCCAGGGGCAGACCGGCTATGTGAGCATGGACTACCTGGAAGAAGTGACCGGAACAGAGTAATGCAGGAGGGAAAGACCATGAAGACAGGAAAAATAGTATCATTCAGCGCACAGGGAAATGAAGTGCAGGTGCAGTACGAGAGGCTTGCGGTGACGGTTCGGGCGGTCACGCCGGATATTCTGAACGTGTTTGTCCCGTGCAAAGACGCGGTGCGAAACTCAAAAGCCGTCGAGGGAGACCGGTCGGTTCCGGTATCCGTTACGGCAGAGCAAAACGGGGAGAAGCTTCTGATCGGCACGAAAGCGCTGACCCTCTGCCTTGGAACCGACCTGTATCTTGCGGCGAAGGACGGAAAAGGACAGGAGCTGTTTCACACATACGAAGGAGAGCGGACGCCGCTGCCGAGACTGAGCGAGCGCAGCATGAAGATTCTTGCGGCGGAAGGACATGACGTCGCAAAGTTCAGCGATTTAGAGTATCCGGTGCAGCTTGTCATGGCGATGGACGAGGGGGACAACTTCTACGGGCTGGGTGACAAGAGCGGATTTCTGAATAAGAAATATTATGAGTACGAGAACTGGAACACGGATAACCCGCAGGCGCACACCGAGGATTTCCACGCTCTCTACAAGTCCGTCCCGTTTCTGATCTGCGCAAAGAGGAAGGGCGTGTACGGCCTGTTTTTCGACAACACATACCGCAGCAGCTTCAACCTCGGAAAGGAGAGCGCCGACTACTTTTTCTACGCGGCGGCGGACGGCAATCTGGATCTGTATATTACAGGCGGGGCATGTATGCCGGACGTGGTGAAGGGGTATACTTATCTGACCGGAAGGACTCCGCTTCCGCAGCTCTGGACGCTGGGCTATCAGCAGTCGCGCTGGGGCTACGAGAGTGCGGACGACATGCGGGAAATCGCCGCCGCAATGCGGAAAAACGATATTCCGTGCGACGCCATCCACTTCGACATCGACTACATGCAGCAGTTTAAGGTGTTTACCTGGGACGAGGAGAACTACGGAAAACCGGGGGAGCTGATCGCGGAGCTGGCCCGGGACGGATTTAAGACCGTGACAATCATCGACCCGGGGACGAAGGAGGAGGAGGGCTACTTCATGCACGACGAGGGCGTGGAGAAGGGCTTCTTTGCGACGGACACAGACGGTAAGGTGTACACGAATGTCGTCTGGCCCGGAAAGTCCAACTATCCGGACTTCGGCAGAAGCGAGGTGCGCAGATGGTGGGGCGATCATCACCGGTTTCTGACGGACATCGGCGTGGCGGGCGTGTGGAACGATATGAACGAGCCGGCCAGCTTTGAGGGGGAGCTTCCCGCGGACGTGGTATTTCACGACGAGGAGCGCACGACAGACCACGCGGAAATGCACAATGTGTACGGGCACTGTATGAGCAGAGCCACCTTTGAGGGACTTCGGGCGCACACCGATGAGAGGCCTTTTATCATCACAAGGGCATGTTATGCGGGAACGCAGAAATACGCCACGGTGTGGACCGGGGATAACCAGAGCCTGTGGGCTCACCTGCAGATGATGATACCGCAGCTGTGCAACCTGGGTATGAGCGGATTTGCCTTTGCGGGTACGGACATCGGCGGATTCGGGGCGGACACGACACCGGAGCTTCTGACCCGCTGGATTGAGGCCGCCTGCTTTGCCCCGCTGTTTCGCAACCATGCGGCCAAAGGCTCAAAGCCACAGGAGCCGTGGCGGTTCGATGAGCAGACACTCTCGATTTACCGGGATTACGTGAAGCTGCGCTACCGGTTCCTGCCGTACCTGTATGATCTGTTCTGGCAGGGAGAGTCGACGGGGCTTCCGGTTATGCGGCCGCTTGTGCTCCACTACGAGGACGATGCGAACGTGCACAATTTAAACGACGAGTTTCTTGTGGGTACCTCTCTCCTTGTGGCTCCGGTGGTGGAGCAGGGGAAGCGGTGCAGAGCGGTCTATCTGCCGGAGGGAACCTGGTACGACCTCTGGACCGGCGAGGCCCGCGAGGGGCGGCAGTATATCCTGAAAGACGCGCCTCTTGACGTGTGTCCGATGTTTGTGAAGGCCGGCAGTCTGATCCCGACCTTTGAGCCGGTTTCCTATGTGGGAGAAAAGCCGTACCGCAGGCTGGA
This sequence comes from uncultured Lachnospiraceae bacterium, assembly GCA_949740385.1. Taxonomy (GTDB): domain Bacteria; phylum Bacillota; class Clostridia; order Lachnospirales; family Lachnospiraceae; genus Roseburia. The sequence continues at coordinate 4,889 of CATJJD010000283.1, read as the reverse complement.
GCTTCTGGCTGCGCCGGGTGAGGCCTCCTGCGTGCATTTCCAGGACAACGGAAAGGACTACGGCTACCGGGAGGGCCGCTACAATCTCTACCGGTTTACAAGAACCGCGGACGGAAGGCTTGAGACGGTGATGGAGCATGAAAATTATCCGCGCTACGACGAAATTTCGGTTGTAGAAATCGGAAACGGCGCATATGCTGAAAAGGAGTAACGGTTTTTCGGCGGCCGCATAAGCTATAGTGATAACAGCTTGGAGAGTGGCCTGTGGACTATAGCAGTAATCAGAAGATTCCGTTTTATATGACATACCCGATGCAGAATATGTACCTGACGGAGATGGAATATGAAAAGGATATGGAGCGGATGAAATCGTTTTATCCCGCCGAGACCCGCGCGGCGATGAAGCTGATTGAGGACCGGCTGGATGAACTGGAGTATGAGGGAAGCCGAATATACGATGAGGAGCCGGACCGCATGATGATGCAGATGGAGATTGAGCGGCTGGCCGATGCGCTTTCCTCCACAATGGACAGTAAGCCGGCGGCCAGAACGTACTTTGACATGGTGCCGATGGAGATTGCGGGAAATACGATGCAGGTGCAGGGCGTGCGCGAGTGCAGGGACAGCTGGCTGTGCAGCATGGTGGGCGCGCTTTTCGGTTCGGAGATGTACCGGAGACGGTGCCGTCACCGCCGCTGCAGGCGCTGGTGGTAGGCAGGACAGAATTGAGAGAAATGAAATATTAAGAAATGAAGAAAAAGATGATCAAACTGATCGTGATGACTGCGCTCTTTTTCGGGGCGCTCATCACCTTTAGTATTACGATGAATCAGGACAACCAGGACCTGACCACGACGATGCGGGAGGCCGGTCTGCCGATCCTGTATTTTTATCACGGGGATACGAGAATCAACGAGCTGCACGGATATGTGGAACCGATGGATATGGCGGGGATGCGCGACTGCATCACGCCCATCGGAGAGGACTGGCGGCTGAAGCTGGCGGTGCGGACCTGCGGCTGCCGCGTGGACGGCATACGCTATGAGATCCGGAGCATGGACGGAGAGCGGCTGGTCGCAAAGAACGACGTGTCCGACTACGAGACGAAAAACGGCGAGATACAGGCGCAGCTTGCCATACAGAATCTGCTGGAGGCGGACGAGGAGTACATGATGCTTCTGGCCGTTAACACCGGAGGGCGGGAGATCAGCTACTACACCCGCCTGATGCGCTCGGTGACGGGCAATGCGGACGAGAGCCTTGCCTTTGCGCTGGAGTTTCACGAGCACACCTTCGGAGACAATGCGGACCGGTTTATTCCGACCTACATGGACCCGGCGACAGGCGACGCCACCACCTTAAACTACGTGGATTTAAGCTGCACGCTGAAGCAGATTACCTGGGCGGATTTTGAGGGGGAGCTCCTCACCGAAGCGATGGTCTCATTTAAGGAGATCAACGGCTCCTACAACGCCCTCACCCTGACCTATGTGATGAGCTCCGTAAACAGCGCGGGAGAGACGGAGCTGTACAATGTGGAGGAGTACTACCGGCTGCGCCTTACGCCCACCCGCATGTATGTGCTGAACTTCGAGCGGCGCATGAACCAGATTTTCAGCGGGGAAAATACGATTGTCGTGGACGGGCGCAGCATCCAGCTGGGCATAAGAGACGAGGATATTCAGTATATGAGCAGTGAGACGGGAGATGTCATCGCATTTGTCCAGGAGGGAGAGCTCTGGTGCTTTGACAGGCTGAGCGGCAAAATCGTGCAGGTGTTCAGCTTCCGTAGCACGGAAGGGATCGACCCCAGAGAAATCTGGAACCGGCACGACATCAAGATCGTAGATGTGGACGAGGCCGGCAGCGTGGATTTTGTCGTCTACGGCTACATGAACCGGGGCGAGCATGAGGGCCGGGTGGGAATCGGCGTCTACCATTACGACGGGCTTGTGCACACCGTGGAGGAGCAGGTTTTCATTCCGTATAACAAATCCTACGAGGTATTGAAAGCGGACATGGGACAGCTCATGTATGTGGGCGATCAGGGGAATCTCTACCTGATGATGGACGGCGACGTCTACAGCATCGACCTGGAAACACTTGCGCTGACAACGCCGGTGCGGGGGCTTAAGGACAGCTGCTACAAAACCTCTCCGTCGAACCGCTATTTTGCCTGGGTGGAGCCGGGCAGCGAGTATCGGAGCGAGAGTATTCACCTGATGGATCTCTCCGACGGGACAGACTATGAGGTGACGGCGGAAGCAGGCATGTATTTAAGCCCCCTGGGATTCATCAATGAGGACTTTATTTACGGCGAGGCCGAGAAGGAGAAGGTAGTCGTCGACGCGGCGGGCAACACCCTTTTTCCCATGAGCAGTCTTAAGATTATGGAGACCGGAGAGGAGCACGCGGTGCTGAAAGATTACAGGCCCGCCGGCGGCAAAATCGGTTCCATTGACGTGGAGGATTACACCATCACGGTGAACCTGATTAAAAAGTCTGCCGGAAGATATGCCGCATCCGGCACCGAATCCATCATGAACCGGGTGGCGGATACGGAAAACCGGGTTACGGTTGGACAGTCGGTGACGGAGGTAAAGCAGCGCCAGTATCAGCTGGTGATGAGCGCAGCCATCGATCCCGGCAGTCTGAAATATATTACGTCAAAAATTGCGGTGCAGGAGGAGCCGCGGATCATTACCTTTAAGGAGCACGACAGACAGGAGCGCTTTTATGTGTATGTGAATGGAAAGGTCACTCTTGCTACCGACCGGATTTCGGATGCAATTATTCAGGCAAACGAGGATCTGGGGGTGGTGGTGGACGCCAATCAGCAGTACGTCTGGATGCGGGCCAGCAAGACGGTGCAGAATGCTTTTACCGGGCTTGCGGTCAATGACTCGGACAAGGACGCATCGTCGGTTGTCCAGGCGGTGAGCGCCCTTCTGGAATACCGGGATATGGGGGTCAGCGTAAAGGAGTTGATTGACAGCGGCGCGACGCCGAAGAGCGCCATCGAAATGACGCTTAAGGATTCCGTTGTTTTGGATGTATCGGGCTGTACGATAAAGGAAATATTGTTTTATATCAGTATCGGAAGCCCCGTGCTTGCGATGACGGGAAGCGACAGCGCGGTGCTTGTGACGGGATATAATTCTTCGGTTATTTATTATTTTGAACCGATTTCGGGGCGCACGGATTCGATGACCTATGAGGAGGCAGACGAGCTGTTTGAGCAGGCCGGAAATATATTCTTCACATATATGGATTACTGAAATTTCTGTCAGAAATAATTGTTTCGTTGTTAAATTGAATAATTATAAGTTGGCACGGGGGATTCCTTCGTAAAACTTTGACAGAATTATGAATGACATCTTGCAAATTATTGTGAAGTGGTGTATATTTTCATTGTATGTTTTATACATGAGTTGGAAAGGGAGAGCGTATGAGTAAGAAGAGGGTGATCGTTTCTAACGTGGCGGAAGGCCATGAGAACCCAATCGCTGAGCTTGTTCAAGTGGCTTGTAAGTTTGACTGTAATATAATTTTGGAGAGCGAAAATCGTAAAATTAATGCGAAAAGCATCATGGGTATTATGGCGTTTAATCCGTCGGACGGAATGTCAATTGACATTGTTACCGATGGGACGGATGAACAGGAAGCGCTGGCAGCAATTGAGAAGTTTTTAGTATGTGAATAATTTTCAGGAGGACAGTATGCAGGAGATGAAGGAAACCAGTACAACGACACCGGAGGTTAGTGAGGAAGTGAAGGAGACGGGCGAAGTCAGAACAGAGACAAAGAGAGGCAGAAAACCGGGAAGAAAACCGGGCGCAAAGCCGGGACCGAAGCCTGGAGCAAAGAAGGGGCCTGCAGAGATCCGCATGGTTATGCAGTACCAGAACAACGATACTGAGATTGCAATGATTGAGGAGAAGGTTAAGGCTCAGTTCGTTGCAGAGGGCCACAGAGCGGGGGCGATTAAGAAGCTTGATATTTACATTAAGCCGGAAGAGAATGCTGCATACTATGTGATTAACGAGAAGTTCAGCGGTCGTGTTGATCTGTTCTGATTCATGTAAATAATAGATAAAAGATACAAGCCGGAGAGGCCTGAGCCTCTCCGGCTTTTTCTGTGCAAAAAGCTATTCCAGAATATCCTCGGTGTAGCAGCGCAGCACCTCTCCGACGCTCCAGGCCTGCGCGTAGCAGCCTCTGCAGGTGTGCGGGCTGTCGCCGTCGAAGATCTCGGATATGGAGCCGATACAGCCCTCGTAGAGGTGCGCTTTTACCGGCGCAAGGAACTTTAACGCCTGCGCCTTTGCCTCGGGCGTTCGGTCGTTTACCTTTACCCAGGCGGTGATAAACGCGCCCATCAGAAAGCCCCAGGCCGTCCCCTGGTGGTAGGCCTCGTCCCGCTTTGACAGCGCGCCCAGGTAAATGCCGTGGTAGTCTCTGTGGTCCGGGGAAAGGGAGCGTATCCCGGGGCCGGCCAGCAGCTTTTCCTGCACGGTTTTAACGATGAGCCGTTCCTTTTCGCGCGGAAGCATCGTGTGCGGGAGAGACACCGCATAGAGCTGATTCGGGCGGATGCTGCCGTCTTTTTCGCCGCCGTTCACGACGTCGTAGAGACACCCGGCTTTTTCGTTCCAGAACTGAGCCAGGAAGGATTCGCGCACTTTTTCGGCCAGAGCACGGTAGCGGCCGGCGTCGTCTCCGAAACGTTTTGAGAGGTCTGCCATGACCGTTAAGGCGTTGTACCATAAGGCGTTGATTTCCACAGGCTTTCCGTGTCGGGGCGTGGCGACCCAGTTGCCCACCCGCCAGTGCATCCACGCGATCTGGTGGAGAGCGCCTCCGGTCTGGAATAAAACGCCTTTATCCAT
>CATJJD010000282.1 GCA_949740385.1 uncultured Lachnospiraceae bacterium | reverse complement strand
TTGGGGATATGATCGACCTGATCGAGCAGCAGGTGAACACGACAGATTACACGGCGATGGACATTGCGGCGGCGTTTCTGAAGCAGGCCAGCGGAGGCGTGGAGCTCTCCCATGAGGAGCAGGACATCGACATCGCCCTTGCGGGAGATACCGGCGCGGAGTCGGGCATGGTGCGCCTGTTTATCAATATCGGAAAGGCCCAGCACATCCGTCCGGGGGATATTCTGGGGGCCGTGGCCGGCGAGGCGAATATTCCGGGCAGTCTTGTGGGGGCCATCGACATGTACGACGGCTACACCTTTGTGGAGGTTCCAAAGGAGTACGGCAGAGACGTGCTTCTGGCCATGAAGAATGTGCGCATCAAGGGTAAGGCGGTGAATGTGGAGCCGGCGAACGCGCGCTAAATGTTGTTGTAAAAGAGGTGCAGCGCGTGGTATAATGATGAGAACAATAAATATACAGGAGGCGGGTTATGGACAACAATTACAACGACTATAATCAGAATTCTTACACGCAGCCGGATCAGGCGATGCCGTACATGCAGCCGGAACCGAAGAAGGGCTGCGGCTTTGGTATCGCGGCGCTCATTGTGGGCATACTCTCTATGACGCTGTGCTGTGTCGGGGGCTCGGTTCTCGGCATTATCGGCACGGTGCTCGGAATTGTGGGGCTGTGCCGCAGGGAGTCGAAGTACGGTCTGGCCATCGCGGGCATCGTCACGTCGGTGATTGGCATTCTGATCGGAATTTACATGCTCTTCGTGGTCTTTGTCGCGGGAGTTGCTTTCGACGAGATCAAGGATATGGATGAGTATGAGATGCAGGAGTGGCTGGAGGAGAGGCTGGACGCCATTGAGAACGGTGATTTTACTTCTGTGGACCGTCAGATATTTGAGACGGATGCGGACGGTGAGCAGGTTGTTTCTTTTGAGCCGGAGTATGCGGCGTTGATGAGGTAGTCAGCGGATTGTTATGGGTACAAAAGTTAAGAATGTATTGCTGGAATACGGAATTATCACGTTGGCCATTCTGATTCTTGTAATCGGAGTACATTGCTTTAAGTTCCCGAATCATTTTTCCTTCGGGGGTGTGACGGGAGTCGCTGTCGTGATGAGTGCGGTGATGAAGCACACGGCGGCGACGTACACGTTCATTATCAATACGGTGCTTCTGGTGTTCGGATTTATGTTTCTGGGGAAGGGATTCGGCTATAAGACGGTGTACGCCAGTCTGCTGACCTCTGCCGGACTGTCCGCGCTGGAGAAGTGGGCGCCGGTGGAGCGCCCGATGACGGACGAGCCGGTGCTGGAGCTGATCTTTGCGATTTTTCTGCCGGCTCTCAGCTCGGCGCTGCTGTTCAATATCGGCGCGTCCGGCGGCGGTACGGATATTATCGCGATGATTCTGAAAAAATATACCAGCTTTCAGATCGGAACGGCGCTGTTCTTTGTGGACTTTTTTATTGTGGTTGTGTCCTGCTTTGTCTTTGACGTGCAGACCGGGCTGTGCTCGCTGACGGGGCTTTTGGCCAAGTCGCTGGTGATTGACAATGTGATCGAGAATATCAATCTCTCCAAGGTGTTTATGATTATATGCAACGAGCCGGAGCCCATATGCGACTATATATGCCTGACGCTGCAGCGCAGCGCGACAAAATATCGGGCGGAGGGGGCGTTCACCCACGACAACAAGACCATTATTCTGACCGTGCTAAAGCGCAATCAGGCGGTGCAGCTTCGCAATTTCATCAGGCAGAACCAGCCGCAGGCGTTTATTACGATTTTTAATTCCAGTGAGATTATCGGCAAGGGCTTTCGGGGGCTGAATTAGCTTTGGGGAGCCTTTGCGGCGGTTTTCTTTTTCTCCCGCAGCTCGCGGAAAAACTGCGAGAGCATGGCGGAGCATTCCTCCTCGAGAACGCCTCTGGTGATCTCCACCTGATGGTTGAATTCCTGCATCTGCAGAAGATTTAAGACGGAGCCGGCGCAGCCGGCCTTTGCGTTCATGGTGGCGATGACGATGCGCTGCATCCGGGACTGGACGATCGCCCCGGCGCACATCTGGCACGGCTCCAGGGTGACGTACATAATGCAGTCCTCGAGACGCCAGTCGCCGGAGCGCCGGCTGGCATTGCGGAGGGCGGA
>CATJJD010000281.1 GCA_949740385.1 uncultured Lachnospiraceae bacterium | reverse complement strand
TCCGGCTCAAAGAGCACCGGCATCAAACTCCAGATCCAGGCGGCGGGCGAGTACACAAACTGGGAGGGCGTCTCCAACGTCTCACAGTTTGCCGGAGCCGACGGCAGCTACTGCTTCGCATACGACAACTCCAAATCCGTCGTCATTGTAAAGACCAAAAACGGCAAAGTGCAGAAGGGCAAAATCACACTGAAAAAGAAATACCCGCTCTTTGGCGGCGTCACCTGCGACAGCAAAGGCAACTACTATGTGGCGTGGGGAAAAGAAAACAGCGGAAGCGACACTGAAAAAGAGACTGTTTTTGTGTCCAAATACGACAAAAACGGCAAGCACATAAAGACCGTGGGGGACAACGGCAGCTCCAGCCTGGCGTACTACTACGACAGCTCCTTTTACACGAAAAAACCGTTTAACGGCGGAAACTGCGACCTTGCGGTAAACGAAAATTACCTGACGGTCCACTACGCCAGAGGAATGTACAGCGGCCACCAGAGCAACTCCGCCCTGACAGTTGACACTGACACGATGGAGAAGGTCAGTCCCGGAAGCGTCTACAGCTCCCACTCCTTCGCCCAGCGGGCCATCCCTTACGGCGACGGCTTCCTGTTAGCCAGCGAGGGGGACTGCTACAGCCGCGCTTTCACCGTAACTACGATTTCCGACGTAAACGGCGGAAACTGCAAAAGCGAGGACATTTTCCACTTCTGGGTAAAGCAGGGCTCTCTGGACCGCTGGGACATGCAGGCAGTCAACAAAAATTTCGCCCACATGGGCGGCATTGCCTCCGCCGCCGACGGAAACGCCGCGCTGGCCGGCACATCCGCAAAAACGCTGGACGAAAAGGCGGCGACAGACGTCGAACAGCTTTTCATCCAGATCTTTGACCCGAAGCAGTCCTTAACCGGCCCGGACGCCTACAAAACCTCCGGCAGCCGCACCGGCACATCCGGCGGAAACGGCGACGAGAAGGTCACCGACTACGGCGTGAAATGGCTCACAAAATACGGGAAAAGCTATCGGATTTCCCAGCCTCAGCTTGTGGCGGCAGACGGCAGATACGTGGTGCTCTACGAGCTGTTTCAAAACAGCGCATACAAGGGCGTCTACTACATCGTCCTGGACCAGGACGGCAATGTGGTAAAGGACAAAACCAGGTATTCCAAAACCGCAAGGCTCAACCCGTGCGAAATGCCGGTCGCAGTCGGCGACACCGTCTGCTGGACCGGCAACAAATACAAGAAAGACAGCACGATGTACGTGTACCGTTTAAAGCTCGGCGAGTAGAGAGCTACTGTCTGCACTCCTCCCCGTTATAAGGTACGCCGTCGATCAGCACATGCACAATCTTCGTCGACACCTCAAACGGGGAGCCGTCGGCAATCACAATGTCCGCGTCCTTGCCCACCTCAAGGGAGCCCACCCGGTCGGCAATCTGCGCGTGACCTGCCGCGTTTATTGTGATGGCCTGCAGCGCCGCAAACGGCTCCATGCCGGCCTGCACGGCGAGCCCGGCCACAAGCGGCAGATACTCCTGCGGAATCACCGGCGAGTCAGTGATGATGGACACCTGACAGCCGGCCTTCGCCAGCACGCCCGGCGTGG
>CATJJD010000280.1 GCA_949740385.1 uncultured Lachnospiraceae bacterium | reverse complement strand
CCGCGTTCATCATATCCTTGTCGATGCTGACAGCCACAAAGCCCTTCTTGCCGGCGATCCCGGTGATCGTGTAGTCCGGCTTCTGGCAGGTGCTCTCGACGATGAGCGTCCCCGCCTCCTGCGGCGCGTTGGTGTTTCGAATGTTGATCGGAATCCCGGCCTTTCGCACAGGGAACACCGCGTCCTCGTGGAGCACCGAAGCGCCCATGTAGGACAGCTCTCTTAACTCCCGGTAAGTGATCACCTTGATGGACTCCGGATTGTCGATAATACGCGGGTCCGCCACAAGACAGCCCGACACGTCGGTCCAGTTCTCATACATGCCGGCATGGCACGCCTTTGCCACGATGGAGCCTGTAATGTCCGATCCGCCCCGGGAAAAGGTTCGCACATTCCCCTCGGAATCCGCCCCGTAGAATCCCGGGATAACCGCCTTCTCGCAGCCCTCAAGACGCTCTCTTAGCACCCGGTCCGTTTTATCCGAATCAAAACTTCCGTCCTCGTCAAAGAAGATCACCGACGCCGCGTCGATAAACTCGTATCCGAGGTAGTTGGACATAATAATTCCGTTTAAGTACTCGCCGCGGGACGCCGCATACTCCACTCCCGCCTTCGCTTTAAAGTTCGCGGTGATGGTTCGAAACTCATCATCCAGAGACATCTTCAGGTTCAAACCGTTGATAATTGAGTCGTAACGCTCCTTAATCTTCATCATCGGCACACGAAACTCCTGATCGTCTGCCGCCAGCGCATAGCACGCATAGAGCATATCCGTAACCTTCGTGTCCTTGCTGTTTCGCTTGCCCGGCGCGCTCGGCACCACATATCTGCGGGAACTGTCCGCACGGATGATCTCCCCGACCTTCGAAAACTGCTCGGCGCTGGCCAGAGAACTTCCTCCAAATTTCACAACCTTAACCATTTTTGTCTGCTCCTCTATGTTTAATCACAGAGCTTATTTGATGTTTCCTCTTAAAAGCCCGTAAACAGTAACTATTATACGTCTATCCTCTGTCATAAGTCAACTGTTTTCGGATTTCACGCCTGTCTTTACTCGATATACTTTACGTCATAGCGGATTCTGCCGTCGGGACTTCCGATCTCCATAATACCGTAGGACGGCGGAACGTTCGGCGGAGGCGATCCGATGCTCCCGGGATTTAAGTAGGCGACGCCGTTGTGCGTCCCGTAGAAGACCCGGTGCGTGTGCCCGAAAAGAGCCGCGTGAACGCCCCGCTCCTCGGCGCTGTATTTCAGGTTCAGGTACCCCGCCTTCACGTTGAAGGTGTGCCCGTGACAGAGCATCACATCCCGGTCCTCCACTCTTATGACCCGCACCTCTTTCTCGTTCGTGCAGTCGCAGTTGCCGGGAACATGCTCCATCGGAATGTCCGCAACCTTACGGTGCAGCCAGACGGCGTCCGACCAGCAGTCCCCCAGATGAATAATCAGATCCGGGTCTGTATCCCGCACCGCAAAAATCATATTGTCCAGATTTCCGTGAGAATCACTCAGAATAAGAATTTTTTTCATAACTGCTCTCCAGGACGGAAAAAGACCTCTGGACGGCACAGTCTGTCCGCCAGAAGTCTTCTTCCGGTTGTTCATAAATTAAGCAAGCCTCTTCCAGTACCTGCTGCATTTGTAATAAGAATAAAACATACAGTGCTCCGCCTGATCACAGCGGCTTGGCGCACTCTCGATATTGCACTGGCACTTCACAACCGCCTCCGCCTTCCCCCTGCAGCTTCCCTTGATCATAACATCATCCAACACTTCGCCTGACATAACTTTCTCCTTATCACTATACATTGTTTTCACCAAAAGCCATTATACAATATGTTGTATTGGATGGCTATAAGGCAAAAGTCACAAATCGCGTGCGCAGTTTTGGCAATTTTTTCACTTGACGAAACGTGCCAAATGAGGTAGGCTACTGCAGCGTCACATTTATCACAATAGGGTTGTGGTCCGAGTCCGCAAACTGCAGGTCCAGCGTCTCGCAGGAATTGACCACAAGATTGTCCGACACGATAAAGCCGTCGATCACATAGTACTGGAAGCTCTCCTGATCCGCCCCCGCGTAAGGCCTGTCGAGGGAACGGCAGGACGGCACGCCGTCGTACATCAGGCAGGACAGACCCTCCCCGAATTCGCTGACGTCGATTACCCCCGGCATCCACATATCCTCATCCACAAGGGGATATCGCTCCATATCCATATTGGAGAAAATCTGGTTGAAATCCCCTCCGGCAATGACGTAGTTGCCCGTCTTCGCCTCCTTCTCAAGAAACTCCCGCAGCATCTCCGTCTGGGCCGCCTTGCCCTCCCCGGAATCGTAGGCCTCAAGATGAAGGTTCACAAGCACAAGCTCCCGGTCGCTTCCGCTCACCGGAATGCGGTTCACCGAAAAACACCGCTTCAGATTGCACAGCCGCAGCGGGTACGAAAAGGGACACGGCAGCGAAACCCGCTCCGACTCGCTGATCTGAAAGCTGCTCAGCGTCATAATGCCGCACTCCACCTTTCCGATGGTCGGCAGCGGGTACGGCACGTAAAGCACCCTGTAGTTGCAGGCGTATGTACTCTGATACCCCTTCGCCCGCTCCGCCGCCGCCTGCCGCTCGTCAATATGGTGGGAGCGCTTGCTGTCCGTGTCCACCTCCTGCAGAAGAATCAGGTCCGGCTGCACCGCCTCCACCTGTTCTGCAATCCCTTCCAGATTCTCCCTCACCCGCTCCTCCGTGGCCGTGTTCACATGGGTCCCGCCGTCCATAAAGAAATCCGCGTTGTCTCCCAGCGCCCCGTAGCCGATATTCCAGCTCATAACCGTAATGCTGTCATTGACCGAGACCTCCTTCGTGTAGCTGCCGCTCACCGCAAGCTCCTCCGTCTCGCCGGGCCGGTACTCGGTCACCGTGAGCACCAAAAGCAGGACAAGCACCCCCAGAACCACCGCGCACAATACAGCGCCCACACCTTTAAGAATACGCCGTGTCAGACTTTTTTTCTTCATAACCACGCCTCTCTCCTGAATAATTAATTAAAGTTTTAACAATTCCCCCGTCTTTTTCAGCTCCCGCCGCGAGTAACAGAGGAAAAACAGAAGGTTAATCACAATGCCGATGGTCGTCGCGGCCGGAGCCGAAGCGCCGATGTACACCAGGGAATCCGGCGCCATAAGGGATGCGGCGTACGCCAGGGGCAGCCGCACCAGAAAAGACTGCGCCATCCCCTGCAGGATAACAAACAGCGTCTGATTGTGCCCGCTGTAATACCCGACAAAAGAAAAGAGGATGGATGTCACAATCGCCTCCAGACTGTATCCCTGCAGATACTCCGCCGCCTTTATCCTGTATGACACCGAGTCCGTAAAGAGCGCCGCAATCTGCTGTCCCCCGAAAAACGCCGCGGCCGTCATGAGAATTCCGACGGCGCAGCCAAAGAGCATTCCGCAGCCCATGACCTTTTGGGCTCTGCGCTCCTTCCCCGCCCCCACATTCTGCGCGATAAAGGCGGATGTGGACTGCATGAGCGCCGATGGCACAAGCATCACAAGAGCAGCCGCCCGGTTGGCGATCCCGTAGCCGCAGGAGGACGCAAGCCCTGCGGCGCCCTCCCCCATGCCGTTGACAAAGGCAATCATACAAAGAAACGATATCTGTGTCAGAAGCTCCTGAAAAGCGATGGGAAGACCGAGAATCAGAAACCTCTTTACCTCCCCGGAGAGCACCAGATCCGACCGCGTCAGCTCAAAGGGCCGCCCTGTTCTCCTGCAGGCCAGAAGCGACAGAATGAAGCTGCAGGCCTGCGCGATCACGGTGGCAAAGGCCGCCCCCGCCACGTCCCGGCGAAGCACCGCGACAAACAGCAGATCAAGAAAGATATTGGCCGCGCAGGCAATCCCCGCAAAGAGCAGCGGCAGCTTCCCGTTGCCCATCCCCCGGAAAATACTGCCGGTCAGATTGCAGCCGATGATAAATGCGATGCCGCCCCCGCATATGCGAACGTACAGGACGGTCTGCGCCGCTGCCTCCTGCGGCACCTGCAGCAAAGAGACAAGCGACGGAGCAAACGCCGCAAACACGGCGGTCAGCACTGCTGCGGCTGCAGTAAACACGGCGACGGCCCCGCCGATCAGACGGCCGAGCCGCCGCCTGTCCCCCTCCCCGATGCACCGTCTCATCAGAACAGTGACAGACGTCGCAAGACCGCAGAGAACAAATACCGCCGCATTGATCAGACTGCTTCCCGCAGACACCGCCGATATGCCCGCCCGGGAGCCGAACCACCCCACCACGAGAATGTCCACCGCCCCGTACATCGTCTGCAGAATCAGCGCTCCCAGAACCGGCGCCATAGAGCCGATCAGCCTTCTGAAAATATTGCCGGTGGTGAACTCCCTTTCAGCCTGCTCCGATGCCATCCGTCTTCCTCCTGTTTTTTCAAATATCCAGCCGGTTTATTATATTCAGATGAAACTTTTCGGCAATCGCCATGCACTTCCCGTAGCTGGCAAAGTCACCGATGCCTGCCACGCTGTGGGCATCCAGCCCCACAATAACCCGGTTGCCGATCTCCCCCGGAATCCTCCAGAACCGCTCCGACGGATAATTGCGCCCGCTGCCCATCCCCAGTATGTTCAGCTCAAGCGGTATGTCAAGCTCCTTCATCCGCCTGCACAGTCTTGTCATCTCCCAGTCGTAGACCGAGTCCATGCCGCAGTAGTTAATCAGATCCGGGTGGGCGAGATAAAGGTAGCTCCCCTTCTCCATGGCGGCAATCACCGTATCCACATAGCTGCGGATGCGGCTTTCGTCGTCCGTCTTCGTGCCCATGTACGGCCCCCTCTCCTCGCTGCAGAGAAAATGCTGTCCCAGTATCAGGTAATCGCAGTTCAGGCGGTAGTACATAAGCATCTGCTCGTCGTAGAACTCCGGTATATACTCCGCCTCAAAGCCCACGTACAGCTTTATGTAATCCCGGTAGCGCTCCCCGAGACTCCGGACAGTCTCCACGTAGCCTCTTGCCTCATCCATTGTCATGCGGATACCTGACACATAACCGTCTTTAAACGGACACGGTATATGATCCGAAAAGCCGAACTCCCGGATGCCCAGCCGTATGGCCTCCTCAATATATTCCTGCTCCGTCCCCTGCGCGTGGAGACAGCGAAACGTGTGGGCGTGATAATTCGCCGTAATAAAATTTTCCATAATTCCTAAGCCCTCTCTCTCGTCGCTATTATACCACAACACCATTTTAGATACAAACACTAACAATTCACCTTTGCTTATTTCGACAAAAAGAGTATAATATGCTTGAACAGACGATATATTTTAGAGAAAAACCAAAGGAGAAACACATGTTTTCATGTCCGAACTGCGGAGGAAACGTCCGATTCGATATTCCCTCCCAAAAACTGTCCTGTGAATACTGCCGCGGGAAATTCTCCCCCTATGACTTTGAGAGTAAGACAGGTGACGCCGAGGAGACGGTCTCTTCGGACGGCAATTTCGACGTGACGGTCTTTACCTGTCCGCAGTGCGGCGGAGAGCTGCTCGGCACGGACAACGCGGCGGCGGCGTTCTGCAGCTTCTGCGGCGCATCCACCATACTCTACAGCCGCATCAGCCACAGGCGGCGGCCCAACTACATTATTACATTTCAAAAGACAAAGGAAGACTGCCGGCAGGCATACTCTGCCCTTATAAAAAAAGCGATTTTTGCCCCGAAGGAGCTGAAAGACCCGCAGTATATCGACAGCTTCCGCGGGATTTACATGCCCTACTGGGCCTTCTACATTACCCAGAAAGGGCCGGTGGACATTCCGGCCACAAAGGAATACCGCCGGGGCGACTACGTGATCACCGATCACTACCGGCTCCAGGGAGAGCTGGACTGCTACTACAAGGGGCTTTCCTACGACGCAAGCTCCTCCTTTGCCGACAGCATCAGCGAGGAGCTTGCGCCGTACGATCTTAAGGGAATGCAGCCCTTTACGCCGGCTTACCTGAGCGGATTTTACGCGGACACCGCAGACGTGGCCCCTTCCGTGTACCAGCCCGAGGCGGAGCTTACCGCCTGCAGCGAGACGGCGGCCAGACTCGGCACCATTCCCCAGTACAGCGACTGCAGCCCTGCCGGGACGGTTACGCCAGAGCTGCTGCACACAAAAACAGCCCAGGTGGACTCTACCATGTTTCCGGTCTGGTTCATGTCTTACCGGAACAGAGACCGCGTCGCCTATGTGACCGTAAACGGGCAGACCGGAAAGATTGCGGCGGATCTTCCCATCGACCCGAAAAAGTACGCCGTCAGCTCTCTGCTTCTGGCCATTCCGCTCTTTGTGGTGTTCGCACTGTTTCTGACGCTGCTGCCGTCCCGGCTTCTTGCGCTGTCTGCGGTCCTGGCTCTCGTCACCGCCGCAATCGGCGCCGCGGAGCTGTCCGCCATCAGCCGCAAAGCCGCATTCACCGAAGACCGGGGAATGCTCTACCGAAATGACAGACAAAAGCTCGAAGAGATCAACAGAAAGCGAAAGTCCGCCGCCGTAAAGCAAAGGCCCGTGCGGTCCGCCGGCGCTCTGGCGGGACTTATAATGGCCGTCTACTTCCTGGCGATCACAGGCATGGTGGTCCTCCCTCTGATTTCCCGGGCGATCTCCTTCGACTTCACAATCATTATCTGGATTGTGCTCTTAATCGGGATGATCACGGTATTTTTTATCGGCTACGGGAAGGCCTGCCGTACCCCGGAGAGCCCCGGCATGGCGGGCAGCATATGCGGCTGCATCGCGGTGGCCCTCGGCGCAGGCATCACACTGCTAAACCCGGTGTCCGACCTCTGGTACTACGGCGGAACCGCCGCCGGGCTTGCGGCGGTCATACTGACTGTCCGGGATGTCATTCGCTGCTACAATGTACTCTCCACCCGCAGACTTCCGCAGTTCGACAGACAGGGAGGTGACGACAATGCATAAATACCGCACTGCCCTGCGGCATGCCGCCGCACTTTTCCTTGCCGTGCTTCTGGTGTGCTCCGCCGTACCGGTCTTTGCCTCCGGAGAGCTCCGCACCGACACGGCCAGCGGCTTTGCCTGGATGATCGACGACGAAGCAGGCTATTTTAACGAGAGTGAGCTGCGGGAGCTCGGCTCGCTTCTCGGCCGGATCACGCCCTACTGCAACGCGGTGCTGGCGACCACCGAAAGCCACCCGTACCGCAGCACCTTCGACTACGCACAGCACTGCTTTGACGACCTCTTTGACCCGGAGGCGGACGGAATCGTCTTCGTCATCGACCGGGATTTAAATGAGATCTTCCTGTACACAAACGGCAGCATACGCCGGGCCATCACCGACTCCCGCGCGTACTCGATCACCGACAACACCTACATCTACGCCACCGCCTCCCACGATTACGACTACGGCAGGTGCAGCATCAAAACGCTGGAGCAGGTGCTGGCGCTGCTGGAGGGGCGAAAAATCGCGGAGCCGATGAAATACATATGCAGCGCGCTTCTTGCCGTTATCACCGCGCTCCTTGCCAACTATTTCATCGCCATGTGCCTCTCCCGCTCCCGCCGGGCAAATATACGGGAAATTCTGACAGGAACCTACAACGATGTCCGGGTGAAGGACCCGAAAGCCGTGTTTGTGAACCAGACAAAGCGCTACAGCCCGCGAAGCAGCGGAAGCAGCGGCGCTCGAAGCGGAGGCGGCGGCGGCGGCAGAAGCCACGGAGGAGGCGGCGGACACCGCATCTGACCGATAATAACAACGGAAGAATTCTCTTAAGCCTTCTGCCGGTTCGTGCTGTTCTATACATAAAGAGAGGCGGCTGCTCGATAACAGTCGCCTCACAGGAGCTGCCGAAAGACGGTTCACCCGGTATATATACGTTAAAATAGCTGCTTCGTTTTCACAGACCAGAGCGGCTGTTTTTGTGTCTTATGATTATCCCTGCTACACCTTCGCAAAATTTTCGGCCTCCTCTTTCAGCGCCCGGGCCACCTGGCCGTTCTCCTCCATCTGATTGTTCACCTCGGCGATGGAATGCACCAGAGAGTCGATGTTCACCGCAGCGTTCGTCACGCCTCTTGCGCTCTCGTCCACCGCCTGATTGATGCCGTCCACGGCCTCCGCAACCTCCGCCATGTTGTTCCTGATAATGCGCACCTCGTCCGCACATGCCGCCATGCTCTCGTCCACATGGGCCGCATCCCGGCTGTACTGCTCTCCGCTCTCCACAAAGCCCTGGTAATCCGGAAGAATCGACTCGTTTATGTAGGTGACGATCCTTCTGGAGGAATCCACCAGCTCGTCCACGGCATTGATCACCTGCAGGTTGATCCGCTGAATGTTGCCTGCCGTCTCTCTGCTGGAATCCGCCAGCTCCCGGATCTCCTCCGCCACAACCGAAAAGCCTCTGCCCGCATCCCCGGCTCTCGCCGCCTCGATGGAGGCGTTGAGAGCCAGCAGGTTCGTCTGTCTGGAAATGCCAAGAATCTCCTCCGTCAGCTGAGCCACCTTCTCCACGCTCCTGCTGTTCTCCAGCGCCCGCGTCACCTCCTCGGTGATGCCCGCGATCATTCCGCCGGTGTTCTCCATATTTTCCTTCGCGCCCCTGGCAAGATCGTCCGCCCGAACCTTCATCTCCTGGGCATAGGCGGTGAGCGTGTCCGTCTGCTGCGACACGCTCTCCACCCTGGACTCCACCTCCGCCGTATGCTCGCTCACCGAGGAGGTGGTTGCCGCCACCTCCTCCATCGTGGCGGACAGCTCCTCCATGATGGCCGAAATATCGTTTGCACTGTCGTTGGAGGAGGATACGTGCCCGGCCACTTTGCCGACAACGCCGTCCAGCCGGTTGGAATTATCGATGATTTTTGCCATAATCTTCTGCAGCGTCCCCAAAAATTCATTGACGCACCTTGCCGACTCCCCGATCTCATCGCTGCTTTTGACCGTAAGACGCTCTGTGAGATCGCCTCTGCCGCTGTTAATGCCGTCGATCACCCCGTAGAGCTGCTGCTGCTGTCTCTTAAGCGGCATGACAACGGACCGCAGGACAATGATCACCGTAAGGAGAAACGCCCCCATCAGTACCCAAAAAAGCAAGATCCCCATCATCATTCTCGACCGAAACATCCGGGTCTGTTCCTCCATAACGGTGTTGATGTGCGCCTGATTGATATCCCCCAGAGCCGTCAGCGCACCGCCGATCTCGTTTTCCCACACATTCATCCGCTCATTCATCCGGACAAAGACTGCGGCCGGGTCGCTGTCCGACTGTTTTACCAGCTCCATCAGCTCGTCAAGCGCCGCGTCAAGCGACCGGAACGTCCCGTCAATTTTTTCCTGATCCTCCGGCGAAAAAACGCCGCTGTACGCAATAACGCTCTGCTCTGCCTCCTCAAGCTCCGCAAACAGCCCGTCAAAAGAGCCGTACAGATAGTCCTTCAGTCCCTGGTCCTCCCCCGCCGAACAGTAGGACAGCCCGTACTTCTGACACTGCTCAAATTTTGCAAGAATCTGATACAGCCCCTGCTGCACCGGCATACTCTCATCCGTCACCTTCTGGCTCGAGCGCCGCATCCCGTACACGCCGGATATGCCCGCATACGCCGTGACTGCGCCCGCAAGCCCCATGACAATAACCGGAATCATGATTTTCCACAGAATACTGGATCTTTTCTTCTCTCCGATGCCCACTGACTTCTCCCTCCTTCACCTGTAAAACACGCGCTTCCATTTTTAAGAAATATATGATTTTAAGAAATATATGATTTATTATATTATAAAGCAAAGCCAGGCGCAACGCTTTTCGTTGACACCGCTGCCGGCAAACAAGTATAATAGTAGGAAGTAAAACAGTAGGAAATAAAAATGCCACAAAAAAGGAGGGACTATGCTTCCGGAACAATTTTTACAGCGAATGGAGCGCATGCTGGGCGACGAGTACCCCGCATTTCTTGCCGCCTGCGAAAAAGACCGCGCTCTGGCGCTTCGCCTGAACCCGCAGAAAACATCCCCGGAGGACTTTTTGAAAAAAGCCCCCTTTCACCTGCGCCCCATCCCCTGGGAGCCGGACGGTTTTTTCTATGACAGCGCGGACTCACCGGGCAGACACCCGTACCACGAGGCCGGCGTCTACTATATTCAGGAGCCGAGCGCCATGGCCCCCGCCGTGTACCTGAACGCCGGGCCCGGTGAGCGGGTTCTCGACCTGTGCGCGGCACCCGGCGGAAAGAGCACAAAGCTCGCTGCGGACATGAAGGGCGAGGGACTGCTCGTCAGCAACGAGATCCACCCGGCCAGAGCCCGGATACTCTCCGGCAATATCGAGCGCATGGGAATACGCAACTGCATCGTGACAAACGAATCGCCCCGTACACTGGCCGGCATGTGGGAGAACAGCTTTGACCGTATTCTCGTGGACGCCCCATGCTCCGGCGAGGGGATGTTCCGCAAAAACGAGGACACCTGCGGCGAGTGGAGCCCTGAGGCCGTCGCCGGCTGCGCCCTGCGGCAGCTGGAAATACTCTCCTGCGCCGCCTCCATGCTGCGCCCCGGCGGACGGCTCGTCTACTCCACATGCACCTTTGCGCCGGAGGAGAACGAGGGAACCGTCAGCCGCTTTCTCTCCGCCCACCCGGATTTTGCCATCCTTCCCGTGACAAAATACGAGGGCATGACATCCGGCGTCCCCGCCTGGACAGAGCGCCCCGCGGACGGCATCGAAAATACCGTGCGGCTCTTTCCCCATAAGATCTGCGGCGAGGGCCATTTTCTGGCGGTTCTGCAGAAGAGAGTACGCGGCCGGGACTTCCCCGAACGCTTTTGCACGCTGCAGACACAAAAAACGCTTCCGCAGGGCGGGGGCGGGGAGTATGCAGCCTTCGCAGAAGAGTACCTCAGAGTCCGGCTGCCGGGACATTTTATCCGCTTCGGGGATCAGCTCTACCTGGCCCCGCAGGATATGCCGGACATCAGAGGGCTTAAGGTGCTGCGCCCGGGACTCCACCTGGGAGCCTTCAAAAAGAACCGCTTCGAACCCTCCCACGCCCTGGCACTCACCCTTCGGCCGGAGGATGTCCGATCCTCGCACCGGCTGGATGCAGACGGCCCCGATATCCGCGCTTACCTTGGCGGCCAGACGCTGCAGTGCTCCGGCGAAAAGGGCTGGTGCCTGATCACTGCGGACGGCTACAGCATCGGCTGGGGCAAGTGCGCCGGCCGGACAATGAAAAATCATTACCCCAAAGGGCTGCGGATCAACTACGCATAGCAGCAGCCACTGTTGTATTCATAAAACAAAGCAATGTATGGAGAATCATAAGATATGAGAAATAACAATATTAAGAATCTGAACATCACCGGCTCACAGCCCGAAAAATCCGCTGCGGAATCCGTCCGGATGATGATCTCCGGGCGGCTCACAAGGGACGGCAAAACCATCGTGCGCGTCTCCTTTTTCCGGGAAAGCGGCTATGCGGACGGCGTCCTCCCGGACGCCAAAATCGAAAAATACGAGGGCTTCGATCAGGGCGAGGTGCGCCTTCTGGAGGAGTACCTGCGCCGAAATTCCGACGACATTATGGCGCAGGCAAAGAAAATCAACCCGATGCGCAACCTGTTCACGTAGCGCTCACGGCTGCGGCTTCGGCAGATACTGCGTATAAATGTCCACATGGTCGTAAATGCACCGCCAGCTGCTGGTGGAGCCTGCGGTGACGCATATGTACTCTCTGCCGTTTCCGTCGCTCGCAAGGCTCGCCGCGCAGCTTCCCGACTGGTTTACAAAACCGGTCTTGGCGCACAGCACCTCCCCGTGGGTATCCTTGTCCTCGATTCTGCGCAGGAACCAGTTGGATATGGTGATGCCCTCCTCGTGCTGCTTCGTCACGCCGGTGGTGTATTTGCGGGCGGACATCACCTCCCGGCACCACTCGTTGTCCGTCGCCGCCTTTATAATCAT
>CATJJD010000279.1 GCA_949740385.1 uncultured Lachnospiraceae bacterium | reverse complement strand
GGAAAAAACGTATAAACTTAATTAACTTGAAATTTTATCTCTATGTAAAGAATCCGACAACTTTCCGTTTGTCTTTCGGATTTATACTATTAATTAATGTTTTGAAAAAATGCTCAAAATCATGCCATAAAGAGATTCTAAGCATTTTTCATGTTAAATATCCAGGCTGTCTTCAGCGTCTGTAAATATCTGCATTTCGTTTATCATCAACTTCTGGTATTTTTATGTTTAAGCATATCATTCAGTTCAATTACCATTTTATTATTTGTTACTAAAAATGTATGTAATCCCGCAAGGCAGGGAACTGTCCTGCGGTGTTGTTTTCGGTGTTAAAGCTATCGTTCTCTGTCGAGGGATCGGTGCTTGCCCGGTGTTGGATTTTCCAATGAAATACGATCGCTGGTACGGCTTTCGGAAGCAGCATAAAAAGCAGAGAGGTTATTCCAGGGGAACGGAGGGAGCCCATGCCGTTGGAATCGCCCTTGAAGGAATCCCTGCGAAGGTATATAATCGGATACAGGAGATTGCGGAACGGTCCGTTTCGCAATACCCGCATTATCGGTATACGAGAGGAGGGTATTTACATGGATCACGAAGCAGTGGCAAGGAAAATGGTGGAGTCTTCCGTCGTGCTGTTAAAGAACGACGACGGTCTTCTCCCCTTCGGAAAGGGGCAGAGAGCTGCCTTTTTCGGGCGCACGCAGATCGGCACAATCTTTTCCGGAAACGGCTCCGGGGCGTCGCGTAAGGCGGTGTGCAAAAGTATTCTGGACGAGTGCGAACAGCGGGGAATCTGCCCCCATCCGCTTCTTGCGTCCTTTTACCGGGAAAAGCACGGGGAGGAGCGAAGGAACAGCGGTCCTGACTTTGACATGGAGAAAATAAAAGAGGCGGTAAACAGCGGCCTGATGTACGAGATTTTCGGGCGCTACAGCGCGCCGGCGGAGGAATATGCCATTTCCGGCGAGCTGCTTGAGGCGGCAGCGGCGTACACGGACACGGCAGTACTGGTGATCGGCAGAAATTCCGGCGGGGAGGAGTGCGACCGGCATCTGCACGGGGACTACTACCTGACGGACTCCGAGAAGACGCTTGTGGAGCAGGTGTGCGGCTGCTTTGCGAAGGTCGTCCTGATTTTAAATGTCAACGGGCTGATTGATCTGTCCTTTGCTCTGCAGTACCCGTCCGTCAAGAGCATACTCTTTGCCGGAATTCCAGGGGAGGAGGGGGCGTCCGCGCTTGCGGAAATACTTACCGGAGAGGTCAGTCCTTCCGGAAAGCTGGCATTCACCATCGCAAAGGAGTACGGGGACTACCCGTCCGCAGACTGTTTTACCTGGGACAAGGAGAATGAGGCGGAGCTGCGCACCTACGAGACTTACGGCTTAAGCGCAGCAGAAAACGGCAGTGTCGGTTTTGTGAAAAGTCCGGTCACCCTTTACCGGGAGGATATTTACAGCGGCTACCGGTATTTTGACACCTTTTCGGTGGAGCCGCTCTACGCCTTCGGGCACGGGATGAGCTACACGGATTTCGCGCTGGAATGCAACGGCGCAGAGAAAAAGGAGAGCGGCGTCGAGGTGACGGTGAGCGTCAGAAATACGGGCGCTGCGGCGGGGCGAGAGGTGGTGCAGCTCTACGTGGCGGGCGCGGGGCAACGGCCTTACCAGGAGCTAAAGGGCTTTGAGAAAACCGGACTTCTGCAGCCGAAGGAGCAGCAGGAGCTTAAAATCACGGTGTCCTTCGATGCCTTTTCCCGCTACGACGAGGCGCGGGCCGCTTACGTGATAGTGCCGGGGACGTATGCCATTCGGTTCGGCAATTCCTCGCGCAGCACAGAAATTGCGGCGGCTGTTGAATTTGCGGAGGAGATTGTGGTGGAGCAGTGCAGCAATCGGCTCGGCATAAAACCGTGCAACCGGGACAGGCTTTCATTTCTGACTGCGCCTGCGCAGGCGAATGTCCCGGCAGGGCAGGATGCTGCTGCGGTCATTGGGGTGTCGGCGTCGGATGTGGCGGCCGCAGAGAAGCGCGAAGCCCGTCCTGAGAAAAACACAGACAGGGTGAGAGGGCTCTCGGCGGAGCAGCTTGCGGCGCTGTGTGTGGGCTACGGCCCGGGCACGCCGTTTGCGGCGCTTGGAGACGGCAGCGACCCGGAAACCATCTTCGATGAGAACCAGAATCCCCTCACGACAAACAGCCACCCGACGGGACATAACGGGTATGTCTCCCCGGCCATTGAGTCGGAGGGCATCGCTTCCGTTTTCTACAAGGACGGGCCGGCGGGCATCGGGGAGGTGGCGTGGCCGACGCAGATGCTTGCGGCCTGCGCCTTCGACCGGGAAATCTGGTATGCCTTCGGAAACGCCGTGGGAGCGGAGTGCGAAAAGCAGCAGGTGGACGTGTGGCTTGCACCTGCGGTGAATCTGCAGAGACATCCGCTGGGCGGGCGGAATTTCGAGTACTTCTCGGAGGACCCGTACCTCACCGGAATCTGCGCCTGCGAGATCACAAGAGGCGTGCAGGAGAACCATCCGGTGATTGTCTGCCCGAAGCATTTTGCAGTGAACGAGCAGGAGACATTCCGGCGGGGAAGCGGCAAAAAGCAGTACGACGCGGTGGATTCCATCATCAGCGAGCGTGCGGCAAGAGAGCTGTATCTGAAGCCGTTTGAGATGCTTGTGAAGAATGCGGGCGTGCTCTGCATGATGACCTCCTTCAATAAAATCAACGGCACCTTCGCCGCGGGAAATGCGGATTTGTGCACGCACATTCTGAGAGACGAGTGGGGATATGAGGGCTTTGTGGTCACTGACTGGGGCGATATGGACGTTGTTGTGGACGGAGCCGACGCTGTTGCCGCGGGCAACGACATTGTGATGCCGGGCGGACCGCCGGTGATCGCGCAGATTCTGGACGGTTACAGAAAGGGAAGCCTCACGAGAGCTGCGATGGAGCTTGCTGTGTGCCGTCTTCTGGATACGGCAGAACGGATCGGACAGCCAGAAAACAGATAAAACAGGAGGCGTATGCATATGAACTATTTTAAGGCGGAAAAAATTGACGGTCAGGTGACCTGCATCCGCAGCCTGTCGGGAGAGCTGATGTACCTGATTGAGGGGGAGAGAGAGGCTCTGCTGATGGACACCTGCCTTGGCTGCGGCAGCCTCCGCTCCTTTGTGGAGGGGCTGACGGACAAACCGCTCACGGTTGTCTTAAGCCACGGGCACATCGACCATGCCATGGGTGCGCCGGAGTTTGACAGGGTTTACATGAATCACGCGGATATTCCTGTCTATGAGAGCATGAGAGACATCGAAGGGAGACGCGGCTACATTAAGGGCAATGTGGCGCCGGAGATATATGCGCAGATCAAGGACGAGGACTTTATCCCGCCGACGGACATGGACTTTGCGGATCTGACCGACGGCATGGAGTTTGATCTGGGAGGCATCCATGTGCAGGTGCTGGCGCTAAAGGGCCACACGCCGGGGTCAATGGTATTTTACATTGCAGAGAAGCGGACGCTGATTCTGGGCGATGCCTGCAACACCTTCACCTTCATGTTTTTCGGTCCGGTTTCCATCGAGGGGTACCGGAAAAATCTGGCCGTGCTGCGGGATCGGATGGAAGGGAAAGTGGACCGGGTGTATTTGTGCCACCATCTGATGGAAGTTCCGCCTTCGATTATCGATGAGGTGATCGAGGTCTGCGACGATATTATGGCGGGAAATACCGACGACATGCCGTTTGATTTCATGGGATCAAAGGCGTACATTGCAAAGGCAGTCGAGCCGGGGAAGCCGAGAGAGGACGGCAGGCTGGGCAATATCGTCTACTCAAAGGATTTTATCCGGGATAAGTAAAAGGAATGAAAGGAGGCGAAGGACAGCCGAATGTCCTTCGCCTCAGCTTTTGTGCGCATGTATGGAACAGAGGTCTACTCTTTGCCGTTCCAGCAGTAGGTGCAGAGCTTACACGGATCAATGCCGACGGAGTCCAGCATATCGTCCAGCCGGTTGAAGCGCAGCGATGTAAAGTGCAGCTCCCGGCACATTTCGTTCACCATATTTTCGTACTTCTCGGAGTCGGGATCTGCGTATTCCTGCAGAATCTCGTCCGTCACATTGCCGTTCTCCAGACGCTGGATAATGCGGCGGGTGATCAGGTCCAGCTCCGAGGAGGACCGGGAGAAGTTCAGATATTTGCAGCCGAACAGAAGCGGCGGGCAGGCCGGGCGGATGTGCACCTCTCTTGCTCCGCTCTGGTACAGAAATTCCGTGGTCTCCCGAAGCTGCGTCCCCCGCACGATGGAGTCGTCGATGAGAAGCAGGCTTTTGTCCTCAATCAGGTCGTCCACCGCAAGAAGCTTCATCTTCGCAATCAGATTGCGCTGCGACTGGATGGTGGGCATGAAGGACCGGGGCCAGGTTGGCGTGTACTTGATAAACGGCCGGGAGAACGGGATGCCGGAGGCGTTGGAGTAGCCCACCGCATGGGCGATGCCGGAGTCGGGAACACCGGCCACCGTGTCGGGCTTCACATTATCCCTTGCAGCCATCCGCGCGCCGCACTCGTAGCGCATTTTCTCCACGCTTAAGCCCTCGTAGGAGCTGGAAGGATAACCGTAGTAAACCCATAGGAAGGTGCAGATTTTCATCTCGCTGCCCGGTTTTACGAGGGTGACGCAGTTGGCCGGCGTCAGAACGACAATCTCGCCGGGGCCAAGCTCCCGGTAGTCCCTGTAGCCGAGATTTTTGTAGGAAAAGTTCTCGAAGGCGGCGCAGAAGGCGTCCTCTTTCCGGCCGATTGTGACGGGGGTGCGCCCCATCCTGTCTCTGGCGGCAAAAATGCCGTGCTCGTTCATCAGGAGCAGTGAGAGGGAGCCTTTCACGCATTCCTGCGCGTAGCGGATGCCGTCGATCAGGTTGTCCTTCTGGTTGATCAGGGCGGCTACCAGCTCGGTGGCGTTGATTTCGCCGCTGCTCATAACCATGAAATGGGAGCAGCCGTTGTCGAGAAGCATCTGGGTGAGCTCCTTTGTATTGTTGATCTTGCTGACGGTTGTCAGGGCAAAGCAGCCGTGATGGGAGCGGACAAGAACGGGCTGCGGCTCGTAGTCGGAGATGCAGCCGATGCCGAGATGCCCTTTCATTTTCTGAACCTCTTTGTCAAATTTCGTGCGGAAAGGGGCATTTTCAATGTTGTGGATGGCCCGCTCAAAGCCTCTTTCCCTGTCGTACACCAGCATTCCGCCGCGCCTTGTGCCCAGATGGGAATGGTAGTCAATTCCGAAAAACAGATCAAATACGCAGTCTTCTTTTGCTGCGACGCCAAAAAATCCACCCATATTATCCTCCTGTAGTTGTCCAATAGCGGTTGTCGGTGACGGGCCTGCTTTATGGGAGAAAAACAGGCTCGATTTATTGTAGCACGGCAGAGAGTGTGTAGCAAGCACATTTCTGTCATCGAACTGGACAAATTTTAGGCTACTTTTGAATAAATTTTGTCTTTATCGCGGAATCATGAAACGCTAGACTGGAGGAATCAGAGAATACTGCATAAATTCATACGGGAGCGAGGTATCAGAATGAAAAAACTGGAGACGGATATTGTTGTGATTGCAGGAGGCCCTTCCGGGCTGTGCGCGGCTGTGCAGGCGGCGGAGGACGGCGCGAATGTCATTGTTCTGGAGAAGGCAGGGGTAGTCGGCGGAGCCGCAAACATGGGAATGGGCCCGCTCGGAATCGGAACAAAGTATCAGAAGCGGCAGATGCGGGAGGTGACGGTGGAGAAGGCGTTCAACATGTTTATGGAATACACCCACTACAATGTGGACGCCCGCCTGATCCGGCGCTATTTCGAGCAGTCGGCGGAGACCATCGAGTGGCTGGAGGAGAAGGGCGTGGAGTTCGAGGGCGCGTTCTCCTATTTCCCGAAATCCGAGCCTACCTGGCACATCGTTAAGAGCGGAAACGGCATCGGGCCGCGGGCGGCGGGAGCCATGAACCGGGCCCTCTACAATGCGGCGGCGGAGCTGGGCGTGCAGTTCTTTTTAAATACGCCGGCGAACAAAATTGTGATGGAGGACGGTAAGGTTGCCGGCGTGCTGGCGAAGGACAATACCGGCGAGGAGTACGAGATCCGCTGTAAGGCGGCCATCGTTGCCACCGGAGGCGCGGGAGCCAATAAGGAATTTATTCTGGAAAAGACCGGATACCGTTTCGGGGAGGATCTGTTTAGCTTTGCCATTCCGGGACTGATGGGCGACGGTCTTAAGATGGCATGGGAGGCGGGGGCGGATCAGCTTCCGGTCCGCATTGAGATGGCGGCCAACTTCGAGGGCATCGAGGAGCTGCCGGAGGGCATCTGCAATGTGTTCCTGCAGCCGAATCTTCTTGTCAATAAGTTCGGAAAGCGGGTGATGAACGAGGATCATATGCAGAATGCCACCTATCTCTCGAATGTTGTGGCGCACCAGAAGGATAAGATCTGCTATTCCATCGTGGATTCCTCCATCGTGAAATACTATGTGCGAAACGGAATCGACGTTGTGAGCCTGGTGCGTCCGAACGAGGATGTGTCGGATTTCTATGACGGGATTGAGCTGGCGGAAAAGACCGGAAATAAGAACCTGATCAAAGCGGATTCCATCGAGGAGCTGGCGGCAAAGCTCGGGGTGGACGCGGAGAATCTGGAGGATACCATCGACAGCTACAACGATTACTGCGAGTCCGGAGACGAGGAATTTTTCAAGGACAAGCGCTATATGCGCCCGCTGCGCAAGGCGCCTTACTATGCGGCTGCGGTGCGGGCCGGCGGCTACGGCACGGTGGGCGGCATCCGCATCAACGAAAACTGCGAGGCCTGCGATAAGGATTTTATGCCGGTGCCGGGACTCTACGCGGCGGGTGCGGACTCCTGCAACATCTACGATGACAGCTATATGTTCCTGCTTCCGGGCAACTCCATGGGCTATGCGGTGAATACCGGGCGCATTGCGGGTATGACGGCTGCGGAGTATGCGGAAAAAAATCAGATTTGACGGACGGAGGGCGGATGCGGCATAAGAGCTGCCGGAAAAGCTTTTGTCAAAGTACATAACGGAGAGGCAGGCGGTTATCGTCCTGCCTCTTTTTCGCCTGAAAACTGACGGACGAAGGATAAAATGCTATCCGGCAGCAGGGCATGTGCGCAGAAAGCCGTCCGCACCCTTTAGTTTGTCCGGCAAACGTAGTATAATAAAACCGGTACCGCAGAAAATCTGTGTGAAAAGAGGACAGGCTTATGAAATATGATTTTACATCTGTAATAGACCGCCGGGGCATGGACGCCATTGCGGTGGACGGACTGGGCTCCATGTCCGGGTTTGCGCCGGACGCCCCGAAGGAGGGATTTGACGCGATTCCCATGTGGGTTGCGGATATGAACTTTCCGACCGTGCCGACGATTCCGGAGGCGATAATCGAGCGGGCGAAGCATCCGATGTACGGGTATTTTCGCACGTCGGACGCTTACTATGACGCCATCATCCGCTGGCAGGAGGAGCAAAACGGCGTCAGGGGACTGACAAAGGAGTGCATCGGCTACGAGAACGGCGTGCTGGGCGGCGTGATTTCCGCGCTGACCGCCTTCGCGGCCCCGGGGGACGGCGTGCTGCTCCACAGTCCCACCTACATCGGCTTTACAAAGAGCATTGAAAACAACGGATATAAGATCGTCCACAGCCCTCTTGTCAGAGATGAAAACGGCGTCTGGCGGATGGACTACGAGGATATGGACCGAAAGCTTAAGGCGGAAAAGATCCATGCGGCGGTGTTCTGCAGCCCGCACAATCCGTGCGGCAGAGTCTGGGAGAGAAAGGAGCTGGAACGGGCGA
The DNA here is from genome assembly GCA_949740385.1 of uncultured Lachnospiraceae bacterium. Taxonomy (GTDB): domain Bacteria; phylum Bacillota; class Clostridia; order Lachnospirales; family Lachnospiraceae; genus Roseburia. Next base: position 4,160 of record CATJJD010000279.1, on the reverse strand, counting down.
TGGAAATTTACCGGGCCAACGACTGCCTGGTGATCTCCGATGAAATCTGGTCCGACATTATCCTTTCGGGAAACAGGCATATTCCGACCCAGACCGTAAGCGAGGATGCGAAAAACCGCACGGTTGCCCTGTATGCGCCGAGCAAAACCTTTAACCTGGCGGGGCTTGTGGGCAGCTACCACATTATTTACAACGGCTGTCTCAGGGACCGGATTCGGGCAAAGGGCAGCAAATCCCACTACAACGATATGAACGTGCTCTCCATGCACGCGTTGATCGGCGCATACCGGCCGGAGGGGCAGGAGTGGGTAAAGGAGCTGCGGCAGGTTATCACGGAGAACGTGGACTACGCCTGCGACTATATCCGCGGCCATTTTGCGGGGGTGGAGGTGTCGAAGCCGGAGGGCACCTACATGCTCTTTGCGGACTGCGAAAGGTGGTGCGGCGCCCACGGGAAAACCATAGATCAGGTGCTTAAGGCCGGCTGGGATGTGGGCGTTGCGTGGCAGGACGGCAGAATGTTCCACGGCAAATGCTGCATACGGCTGAACCTTGCGCTGCCGACGGCAAGAGTCCGGGAGGCGTTTGAGCGGATGGATCGTTACGTGTTTAACACATAGGAGTTCAGCATACAGGAATTTAACATACAGGAGTTTAACATACAGGAGAGCTTTCGCGGGATGAGACGGGGGAATTGTTTTGCGGAGGCGGGAAGAAAATCGGGAGGATTACAATGGGGAAAAAACCGGGGAGAAGGTTCTGGGCGGCGCTTGCCATTTTCGGTCTGATGGGGCAGGTGGCCTGGGTGGTGGAGAACATGTACTTAAACGTGTTTCTCTACAAAATGTTTCATGCATCGGCAGGTGATATTTCCGTGATGGTGGGGGCCAGCGCGGCGACGGCGACGATCACCACGGTACTTGCGGGGGCTTTTTCCGATCACATCGGAAAGCGCAGAGCTATGATCTGCGGCGGCTACATCGCGTGGGGCGTCTCGATTCTGGCATTTGCGCTCGTTCGGATGGAGGTGCTTGCTCCTGCCGTGGGAAGCACGGCTGCCGCAGCAGCTCTTGGCATCAGCCTGGTGGTTGGGCTGGACTGTATAATGACGTTTCTCGGGTCGATGGCCAACGACGCGGCGTTTAACGCCTGGATGACGGACTGGGGCGACGGCAGCAACAGGGGAAGAATCGAGGGCATCAACGCTATGATGCCCCTTGTGGCCATTCTTGTGGTGTTCGGCGGCTTTATGGCGTTTGATCTGGAAAAGAGCGAAAGCTGGGCTGCGATTTTTCTGATCATCGGAATCGCTGTGCTCGCCATCGGGCTGCTCGGCCTGTTTCTCGTGCAGGATAAGCCGGGGGTGGAAGCCGCGGGAGGAGAGCAGAGCTACTGGGCGTCGGTGCTCTTTAGCTTCCGCCCGTCGGTGCTTTCTGCCAACCGGCTTCTCTATGCGCTAATCGGTGCTTTTGCGGTGTTCGGCATCTCCATCAACGTCTACATGCCATACCTGATTCTCTACTACGAGCAGGGGCTTGGTATGAAAAATTATGTGCTGGTCATGGCGCCGGCCATCGTGATTGCGGCAGCAGTCACGGCATTTTACGGGAAGCTGTTCGATCTGCTGGGCTTTCGGAGCTCCATTCTGCCGTCGGTGGGAATGCTGATGTCCGGCTATGTCCTGCTGTATTTCGGGCGGGCGACGCCTGCGGTGTTTATCGGCTCTCTTTTTATGATGACCGGGTATCTGACGGGGATGGCGGTGTTTGGCGCCATGATAAAAAGCCGTATACCGGAGAAAAAGGCGGGGCAGTTTCAGGGCATCCGCATGATCGGCCAGGTGCTTGTGCCGGGGACGGTGGGACCGGCTCTTGGGGCCGCGGTGCTGCGGGATGCGGACATAATCGTAAACAGCGACGGGACCTCGTCGTTTATTCCCGATCAGCGGATTTTTTCTATGGCATTTCTTGTGGCGGCAGTGCTGCTTGTGATTCTTTTCGCCGTCTTTTACATGATGAGCCACGGGCACAACCGGCTGATCTCCGAGGCGGGGGAGCGGGTGGCTGCCAGAGGCATATGCTGGGAGGACTATCCGCGGCCGCAGCTTAAGAGGGAGGGATGGATCAGCTTAAACGGCGTCTGGAAGCTGAACGGCAGAGACATCCTTGTGCCGTTTCCGCCCCAGTCGCTTCTGTCCGGGTACGGCGGCCGGGTGGGAAAGAGGCTTAAGTACACCCGGTCGTTTTCCGTAAAAATGCCGGAGGCGGGGGAGCGGATGCTTCTGCATTTCGGGGCGGTGGATCAGGTGGCGGAGGTGTATCTGAACGGGAAGCTTCTGGGACGCCATGAGGGCGGCTATCTGCCCTTTACCTTCGACATTACGGAGACGGTGGCAGAGCAAAACGAGCTGGCGGTTCTGGCGGAGGACGGGCTGTCCCGCCTTTACCCATACGGCAAACAGCGAAAAAGGCGAGGCGGCATGTGGTACACGCCGGTGAGCGGCATATGGCAGAGCGTGTGGGCGGAGCGGGTGCCCGCCCACTATATCAGAAACGTGAAGCTTACGCCGGGGGCATGGACCATCTGCGCCGCGGTGGAGATGAACGGTGGGAAGAGAGCGGAGGGCGAATTTGTGCTCACGCTCCACAGCGGAGAGAAGCGCAGCATCCGGTTTTCGGGAGGGGAGATTTCCCTGGATCTGCGGGAGCTTGTGACGGCGTCCGGCGCGGCCTATGAGCCTCTGCAGTGGTCGCCGGAGCATCCGTACCTGTACCGGGCAAAGATTTTTGCGGGGGAGGACTGCGTGGAAACCTATTTTGCCCTGCGGGAGATTTCGGTGCGGCCGGTTGACGGGGTAAACCGGGTGTGCATCAACGGCGAGCCGGTTTTTTTAAACGGCGTGCTGGATCAGGGCTATTTCTGCGACGGGCTTTATCTGCCGGCGGAGGAGGCAGAGTACGAGCGGGACATTCTGCGGATGCAGGAGCTTGGCATCAATATGCTGCGCAAGCACATCAAGATCGAGCCGGAGTGCTTCTACTACTACTGCGACGTCCGCGGCATGCTGGTTATGCAGGATATGGTGAACAACGGCGTGTACTCGTTTCTGCGGGACACGGCGCTGCCGACGGTCGGAAGGACAAAGCGCGACGACACGAAAGCGCGCGTTCCGGCAAAGGTGAAAGCGGAATTTGAAAAGCAGATGCTTCTGACACAGGAGCATCTGTATAACCACCCGTGCATTATCGCCTACACGATTTTCAACGAGGGGTGGGGGCAGTTTGAGAGCGACCGGATGTACGAGCTGGCAAAAAGGAACGATCCCGGCAGGCTCTGCGACGCCGCCTCCGGCTGGTTTGCCCAGAAGAAGAGCGATTTTGACAGCGGACACATCTACTTCGGAGACGGCAGGCCAACGCCGGGCACAAGGCCGTACCTTCTGTCGGAGTTCGGCGGCTTCTCCTTTTCGGTTGAGGGGCATGTCTTCGGAAAATATGCAGGCTTCGGCTACGGGGAGTGCAAAAGCAGTGAGGAGCTTACGGAGCGGATTCGGGCGCGCTACGAGGAGCTTTTGCATGACGGCATTCCAAAGGGCGTCTGCGGCTGCGTGTACACACAGCTTGGCGATGTGGAGGATGAGATCAACGGCTTTTATACATACGACAGAAAGGTCTGCAAGGTGGATCAGGAGAAGATGCGGGAACTTGCAGAGGGGCTGAAACAGCGGATGGGGGCTGTGTAAAACAAATGTAGGTTGACAGGAAAACATATTGCAGTCATGTAAAATGAAGAAGGGTATTAGCGAAAAAGATGGTGAAACCAATGCAAAATAAGCAGAATAAAACTCCAATCGTTGTAAGCTCCCACAATGTACATTTGGATTCTGATTATGTACAGTGGATACACGATATAAAAGAGCGCTTTCGAGGAGCGCAGATAAAAGCAGCTGTGAAAGTAAACTCAGAACAATTATTGTTTAACTGGCAGTTGGGACGGGACCTTGTTTTGCGAAAATCAGAAGAAAAATGGGGACAGGGTATTGTTGAGCAGTTAAGTCTTGATTTACAGCATGAATTTCCGGAGGTGAAAGGATTTTCAGTCAGAAACCTTTGGAATATGAAAAAATGGTATTCGTTTTATGCATTGGCAAGAACCTCTGT
>CATJJD010000278.1 GCA_949740385.1 uncultured Lachnospiraceae bacterium | reverse complement strand
TGAACGCGGTGCAGTTTTCCGGCAGCATTGACAGCTGGACCGTCAACGAGTTCGTGACCCAGACCGGTTACCAGAGCGCCTGCGGACGCGGACACACGGGTGCTGAACCTGATCTCCAATGTAAAGCGCACGATTACATATGAAGACATACGGGAATACGATGTACTCGCGGAGAAAAACCGCACTTACGGCATCAAAATCCACTGCAGCGCAAACAGCTACGATTCCATCCCCCTTTTGCTGCAGGAGATCTCAAGAGATTCGCTGAATCTGACAGACTACTCCGTAAACCACTACTCGTTAAAGCTGACATACCTCCACGATCTCTACCAGAAGGAGCTGTCGGCATGGCACGATTCCATGCGCAATCTCCCCTATAAGATTGTGACCCAGGAGATTCAGACGACGAAGGTGATAAGGCCGCCAAAATACGAGCAGCGCGCCGTGAACGGGGAAATGAAGCCGGTCTGCATTGATCCCGGGGAATTTGAGCCGGGCGAGGTGGTGCAGGTTCAGATGAAAGTGCCCGCCGGCGACGTTCCGGAAAGGCCGTACCTCAAGTCAACCGCGGAGCAGGCCTACGATCCGTCTCCGCTGGCACTGATCGACGAGGCCATCGGCTCCGTGACCGCACTGCGCTCCTATTTCGGCGCAAACCAGAACCGGCTGGAGCACGCCTATGCAAACAACGGGAACGCAGAGGAAAATCTGCAGGCCTCCGAGTCCCGGATTCGGGATGCAGACATTGCTGACGAGGCGGTGGAATACTCGCTGCACAGCATCCTCGAGCAGGCCGGCCAGGCCATGATGGCACAGGCCAACCATATGAATCAGGGCGTACTGACGCTGCTGCAGTAATACCGCGAAAGGACAGAACAGACCATGATAATACAACACAATTTACAGGCAATAAACGCAAACCGACTGCTCGGCGTCACAGCCGCCGGGCAGTCCAAAACCGCCGAGAAGCTGTCCTCCGGCTGCCGAATCAACCGCGCCGCAGACGACGCGGCCGGGCTGTCCATCTCCGAGAAAAGAGGTAGATCAACTCCTGACGGAGATTGACCGGGTGGCGGAGACCACAAAGTTTAATGAGACATATCTTTTAAAAGGAAACGGAAAAACCGCAACGCTCACCATTCCCGCGAAGGACGCCGGTTTAAAAGGGATACTGACCGGCGCCGGAAGCGGGACTGCGGTATTTCGTATTCCTCTGTGGACACCCGGAGAAACATATGTTATCGGAGGGAAAAATATACTGTCGGCACCGATAAATCTTTCACTCCGCCCCCTTCGCAAATTCACCCTCCAGATTAAAATTATGCTGCATCGGCCCCCTCCCATGCCCCAGATTCAGCATGGCTCCCAGGGCGCCGGACAGATAGTCCTTCGATCTGCGGATGGCCGCCGGCAGGTCGAACCCCTTGGCCAGATTGGCGGCAATCGCGCTGGAGAGCGTGCAGCCGGTGCCGTGGGTGTTCGGATTGTCGATGCGCTTCCCGCGAAACCAGGCTCCGGTTTTGCCCGCATACAGGAAGTCGTTGGCGTCGTTGATATTATGCCCGCCCTTGAGCAGGCCGGCACAGCCGCAGGCGTCGCCGATGCGTCCGGCTGCAGTCTCAATGTCCGCCTCGCTCTGGATGGTTATGCCGGAGAGAATCTCCGCCTCCGGTATGTTTGGCGTTGCCACGGCTGCCAGAGGGAGCAGGCATTTCTTCAGCGTGTCCACCGCCTCCTCCGAGATCAGCCGGCCGCCGCTGGTGGCCACCATCACCGGGTCCACCACAATATTCTTCGCCTGCCAGAACTTCAGGCGCTCCGCAATTATCTCAATCAGCCCGCTGGTGGCCACCATGCCGATCTTCACCGCGTCGGGCCGGATGTCCTCAAAAACCGCGTCAATCTGCGCCCCCAGAAACGAGGGCGGCATCTCCGCTATTTCCCTCACTCCGGTTGTATTCTGTGCCACCACCGCCGTAATGGCGCTCATGGCAAAAACACCGTTCATCGTCATCGTTTTCAGATCGGCCGAAATCCCCGCGCCCCCGCTGGGATCGGTCCCCGCAATCGATAATGCTGTCTTCATAGCCGTGCCTCCTTTGCATTCTTATTACCGCTAATCCAGAAGATACTCCCGGATCTTCTCCGTCTGCGTAAAATCCTCCAGATACAGATCCGCCAGCGCCCGAATACTGTCCTGCGCCTTTTCATGGCTGTCGCAGACCGCCGCCACCAAAAAGCCGGCCTCTTTCGCCGTTCTGACCGCATAGAGCGCGTCATCAAAGACCACTGTTCTGGCCCGCTCTGTCCCCAGGAGCCGAAGCGCCTCCTCAAATATGTAAGGCTCGTCCTTGCCGTGCCCCACCTCGCCGCATGTAAAGATTCCGTCAAAACAGGACAGCACGCCGCACCGGTCCAGCGCCGCCTCAACCAGATACCGGTCGGTGGCGGTAGCGATGCACAGTCTGACGCCCTTCCTTCGAAGCAGCGCCAGCAGCTCCCTCACCCCCGCCTTCAGCGGCGTCTCAAACCGATAATACTGCTCCAGCATGGCGTTGACCCCGTCCACAATCTCATCGTCCCCCAGCGTCACGCCATACTCCGTCCGGTAATAGCGGGCCGCCTGCAGCAGACTCATATTTTTGAACACCTCATTCAGATTTTCCCGCGGCTCATACCCGATGGAGCGCAGATACTTCTCACCTGCGGTGTCCCATACCGACATGGAGTCCAGCAGCGTGCCGTCCACGTCAAAAACAGCTCCCTGAATGCTCATAAGCCCACCATCCTCTCCGACAGCGCCCGAAGCCTTCTGCAGCTCTCCTCAATATTTTCCGCGGAAAAAATGCCCGAAACAAAAGCCGCGCCGTCCACGCCGCTGCCGCAGAGCGCAGACAGATTGTCCTCTTTAATGCCGCCGATTGCCACCACCGGCACAGGCACCGCGCTGCAAATGGCCCGCAGCGTCTCCACGGACATCCGGTCCGCATCGGTCTTCGTACTGGTAGGAAACACCGAGCCGCAGCCCAGATAGTCCGCACCGTCCCGGACGGCGCGGCGCGCTTCCTCCACCGTGTGGACGGAGACACCCAGAATCATATCACTGCCCACCCGGCGGCGCACGTCGCCGGCAGCCATATCCTCCTGCCCCACATGGACGCCGTCCGCCCCGCAGGCCAGGGCGATGTCCACACTGTCATTCACAATAAACGGAACGCCGTACCGGCGGCACAGCCCGCAGATCTCCCTCGCCTCCCGCAGAAAAGCGGTCTCCTGCAGCTCCTTCTCCCGCAGCTGCACGCAGGTCACACCGCCCCGCAGAGCCGCTTCCACCTGCTGCTTCAGCGTCTGCTCCCCGGTCCAGGCACGGTCCGTGACGGCGTAGAGCAGCATATGTCTGCTATCGCACTTCATAGTCGGCTCCCTTCTCCAGCTCCGCCGGAGTCAGGCGGTACATGGCGTCAATCATATAGTTTCGGTAGGAGGCATTGCCGCAGCCGTCGGTAAGCCGCCTTCCTGCAATCTCCCCGCACAGACCCATTGCGCACACAGCGGCGGCGGCCGCCGCCAGCGGGCAGTCCGGGTTTGCGGTGACAAAAGCCGCCGTCAGCGCGGAGAGCTGACAGCCGGTGCCGGTGACGGCCGCCATCTCCGGACGGCCGTTTCGGATACAGAATGTCCGCTCCCCATCCGTCACAATGTCGATGGCCCCGGTAATCGAGACCACCGCCCGGGTGCGCCGCGCAAATTCCCCGGCAAATGCCGCCGCCTCGTCCAGATTTTCCTCCGTCACCCTCTCAGCAGCTGCGGCGTCCACACCTCTGGTTGCGCCTCCGCCATGAGCCAGTGACCGGATCTCCGAGACATTGCCCCTTATCACGGTAAACGCCACCTCCTTTAGCAGCCCCAGCGCCGTGTCCGTCCGAAATGCGGAGGCCCCGGCCCCCACCGGGTCAAAAACCACAGGATGCCCCAGCTCGTTGGAGCGCTTCCCTGCGGCAAACATGGCGGGAATTGTGCGCCGGTTCAAAGTCCCGATATTAATGTTCAGCCCGCCGCAGACGGCAGTGATCTCCGCCGCCTCCTTAAGCTCGTCCGCCATAATGGGCGAGCTGCCGCAGGCCAGCAGCATGTTGGCGCAGTCGTTTGCTGTGACATAATTAGTGATATTGTGTATCAGGGGAGCTTTCTTTCTGACATTGTCAAAAATCTGTTCAAACATAACCTTTACCTCCTTTTTTCCGTGAGAGAAAACAGCTGTTCAGCCCCGCTGCAGCCTCTGTAAAACAAAAAAACAGGGAACACCCGGACAGGATGCACCCTGAAAAAAATACAGTTTCCTCAGCACTTCCTCCGGCGGCATTATCCGCATCAGGTATAAGGGTCGAAGGTATACCTTCCTCTCAGCCTGTCACACAAGCTCCCCTGTTCATTTGTTGCAGGAATTATAACATTTCATTTCCCGCTCTGCAAGCATCTTTCGTAAAAAATGATGCCTGCACCGTTATTCGGCAACTTCCGCAAAGCGGTGCAGGAACTTATCCCCGCCGCACACATGCTTGTCGGCGACTCCATTGTCGCCCTCCTCACAGATAATGTAATCCCCCTCCTTGATATAGACCAGCCCCCGCCGGTTCCGCACGTAAGGACAGACAACCGTTCCGTCCTCCCTCTCAATCCGGATCAGATGATCCGTTATAATTCCCTCGTTCGTAATCACCTGCGAGTACAGTCTGAAGCCGTCCTCCATCCCCATGCCGGCCACGTATTTCTCCGCAGTTACTTCCAGTGGTTTCCTTGTGTATTTCTTCATCCCGCGTCCCTCCTGTCCGGATAAGCTGCTGGCTTTTCACCATGCCTTCCTTTTATAATTATATAGCGGAACTGCCGAATAGGCAATAACACATTTCAGGAAAACATAAGAAATAATGCAGATACAGGAAATTATGAAGATAATCTGAAATGTACCTGGCAAGGATTGCGATTGCTGCCGGATTATGCTAAGATAGCGTATATCGTTCACATGTTCACGAATAGAAAGAAGGGGATAACAATGATTCAGAAACTAAGCAAACGGGCCCGAAAAGGGATTGCACTGCTGTGCGCCCTCGCGCTTGTCATCACCATTTTTCCTGTGACTGCCGGCGCGGCGGCCAAACCCAAATTTTCCAAAAAGTACACAACACTGTACGAAAACGACGCAAAGAAGGGCGTCTACACCTACACCGTCAAAAATCTGACCAAAGGCCAGAAAGTGAAGTGGAGCGTATCCGGAACCGGAAAAAGCTACGCCAAGCTGAAGAAAAAGACCACCACGGCCTCCTCTTCCTCCGTCAGCAACACACTGACGATCAAAACAAAAGGAAAGACGGCTGCCAAAAACAAGATTGTCAACGTTACTGCCAAAGTGTACTCCGGAAGCGGAAAGCTTCTCTACACGCTCTCCTCCGGAAACGCCAAAATCAAGGTGATGGCGACAAAGGTCTCCATCCAGAGCGACGCGCTCTCGGAAAAGCAGCTCTATGTCGGGCGTTCCTACCAGTTTAAGTACAAGCTGACGCCGGCCAACGCCACCAGCACCAACACCTGGACCGTCACATCCTCCACCGGAGCCGACGTGTCCTCATACATCACACAGGGCGGCGTGTTCACACCAAAGACCGACGGCAAATTTACCATCAAAATCACAGCGAAAAACGGAAGCAACGCCACAAAAACAGCCACAAAAACCGTGACCGTCGCAGCAGCCATGACCGACGCCAGACAGACGGCGGCCGACAAAATCACCGCAGTCTACTCCAGCAGCGTCAAAAACATTGTGAAGCAGAAGGATTTCACGCTGACCAAATCAACCGGCGCAAAAGTGGACATCCGGGAGATCTCCTTCTCCGAAAACGGCAAAGAAGTGATTCTCACCACCTTCGCACCGCTGGAAAATGACGTAAAGTACACGCTGACGGACGGCACCTCCGAGTACAGCTTCACCGCAAAGATCGGAAAGCCTGTCTCGTTAAAGGTTCTCACAACCAAAGCAACCGTCGGCAAGGAGACGACCATCGAGTACGGTGTATACGACGCAAACGGCATTGAGGTATCCTCCGTCTACGGCGGCACGGTCAGCTACAGCGACCCGGATATTAAAAACGGCTACCTGATCGAGGTCAACAACCAGATTTACATGACAGGCATCGGAGACGTGGGCACATTCAAGCTGACCTATGTATGCTCACAGGACCCAACCATCGTGCTCAACGCGTTTGCGCAGATCACATGTACTCCGGCCACCATAGCGGACGACACCAACTTCACGCTGACCACAACCGAGTCCGCACCGGACTACACGGCGGCCAGCTACAAGGACAACCGCAGAGTCGCTTCCGGAAACAATTACTACATCCATTTCCGGGCACTGGACGCTGACAAAAGCCCGTTCAACTATGACAGCATCAAATACGAGTCCTCCGACCCGGACACACTGCTGATCAACAACCATGCAAGCGGCGTTGCAACCGCAACCGCAATCAAAAACGGAACCGTAAAGGTCATTGTCACCGCGACCTACGGGCAGCAGAATTATGTGTACACCTACGAGGTAACGGTGGCCGAGGCGGCTTACCTGACCCGAATCAGGCTGGACAAAACTACTCTTTCCATGTCGACCAACGTGGAGAGCGATTACGCGGAGTACATCAATGTCACCGCAATCGACCAGTACGGCGAGGCTTTCCTTCTGGAGAATGAGACCGCGCAGATCGTCGACAACAGCACCTTAAAGCTGAACCTTGCAGAGTACGACGCAAAGACGAACCGCGTAAAGATCAACACAACCTACGCCTCGCCAGGAACCTACTACTACACCCTTACGATCTCATGCGACGGACGGCAGGCCAGCGCCGGCTTCTCGGTCCTCGTGCAGACGCCTCCGACAAACGGCACACTGTCCTACCGGGTGAACATCGACACGCCGGTGATGGATCTGGCCCTGACAAAGGACACGGACCTGAACGACCTGCCGAAGATCACCATCCGCATGGCGGAATACCGGGGCGGCGTATTTAATATGTACATTCCGATTGAGTCCGTTACGATCGTAAAGAACAACCGCTATTACTCGGATGACCTGACGCAGACGCCGTCCGACAAGAAAACCAGCATCGGCTCCGGTCAGCAGATTCCTCTGCAGGTATACCATGTGGAGGGCAGCGTCTGCAGCAAGGCGGAGACCGGAACATACACCGTAACGGTACAGTTCTACCCGAACAACGGCACCTCAGCCGGACTTGCAACGTCCTCAACCACCTTCACACTCAAGGACAGCCAGGCGACCCCGGAGGTGAACGTCCGCCGGAACACGGCCAGCAAATACTGTGCAACCGCCCTTGAGCTCGCGCAGGACTGCATATCCATAAGCGGCGCAACAAACGCAGTCATTACGGAGTGTGTCGTGACAGGCTCCTCCACCGCAGGCAGTGCCTACAAGATCAGCTCCGGTGAAGCCGTCAACATCAAGTCGATCACCGTGCAGGTACAGACAACGGTAGGCGACGGACAGATTGTCGTCTCCCAGCACTCGGTCAATATCGGCAAAACATTAAAGAATCTGTAGCACAGAGCACAAAAATGCCCGTTTCGGTCAGTCCGAAACGGGCATTTTTCAGCAGTTCTCCGTTATAAGGCCGCAGTCACCGGTTCCGGCTCCGAATCCCTGTTTTTGCATTTCAGAAGCCATACAATTCCCGCAACGTACACCAGCGTGCAGATCAGACTCCCCTCCATGCCGAAGGCTCCGCCGTTCAGCAGCTCTTTTCCCTCCACCGGATTCATTGTGAGGAACGTATTGCCCACCGGCATTCCGCTGACCTGAATCCCGTAGAAATTGCCCTGCACCAGATTCCAGACCGTGTGAAACGCGCCGATTCCCCATATATTTCCTCTCCGGATAAAATAAAGCGATGCAAAGATGCCAAACAGCGTAAGATTGACAAACGCCAGCACGGTAATTCCGCTGTTAAACAGGTGCAGCGCCGCAAAAAACAGCGCGTTGGCAATTACTGCCGCGTACAGAGGATACCTCCTTGCGTAGGAGCAGAGAAAATATCCCCGACAGAGCACCTCCTCCGCCATTCCCTGCACCATGTAGCCAAACAGCCAGCCCACAAAAATCAAAGCCGAAAACTCCGGTGAAATGCCGCCGAACTTCAGCCCGCCGGTCACAAGCCCAAGCACCACGCAGGCGGAGAAAAACAAAAATCCCGCAAGAAAGCCGATTCCGTACTCCTTCCACATGTCCTTTTTCACAAAGCCCAGCGTCCGCAGCCTGCGCTTCTGAATAAACCTGCAGAACAGGAACACCACAAGAATCAGCATAATGTCCGAAAACAGCATGGCAATCATATATCCGTCGCCGGAGACCATCCGCTCCGCCGCTGCCGTCAATTCCTCCAGATTCCCCGACGCTGCCGCTGCCCGATAATCTTCACCTGTAAGCATCATCACAAGCTGTACCGGAAGCATAATTGCAAGCTGAGCAAACGTGCCCACAAGGAACACTGCGACAAACACCAGCAGCTCCAGAATCCACACCATACCCTTTTTCGTCTGCGCAGTCTCCCGCACGGGAGCTGAGCGCCCTATCCAGTCATTCACAGAGAATTCCTCCTTTTTTATCCCGTTTTCGCCCGATCCCGCAATACTTCCGTCCTGTCAGACCGCACCGAAAAGCTTCGGCGCGCCGCGGGATCTGCTGCCGTTTCAGTATAGCCCTATTCGCCCCATTAATCAATGCATTTTTTATATTTCACAATGCATGTGGTCACCCAGCCCATTCCGCCCGGAACAGCCATCCCTGCCAGAAGCGGATACAGCGCATTGCAGAGCTCGATACGCCCATAGCTCAGATACGCCGCCGCGCACTGCCCTGCCTGCAGAACCAGCCCCAGCGGAATCAGCAGAAAAAGCAGCCGTTTTGCCTGGAAATACAGGATACTGCGGCGGTCAACCGGAAGATACTGCAGCTTCCGCTGCATCGGCCTGTTCCTCCGGTTCTCCACAATGTACGCAAGGGGCCGCATATACATGTGAATCCCCATCCATAACAGATACCCCGAAACCGTCACGGACAGAATCGACTCATCGCTGCTGAATGTCTGGTACGGCACCCACACAAGCACCGTCCCCACTGACAAAAGAAGCACAGACACAAACCTTGCGCCTGCACCGGCTGCTTCCCGGTTCTGATATTTCTTATAAAAGACTTCCAGCGCCCGCACCTGCCGGCGCAGCCGTTCCCGTCTCTCTGCCGCTCTCGTTTTTCCCATCCTGCGCCTCCCAGAGTCTGTCCTCATTTTCCCCGAAACGAACCATTCGGCCCCCGTCCAGAATACCGATATAGTCCATCTGCCTTTTCATATCCGCCTCAATATGGCTC
>CATJJD010000277.1 GCA_949740385.1 uncultured Lachnospiraceae bacterium | reverse complement strand
CAAAAAACAGAATAAAAGAGTAAACAGAGGACCTTGTGAGACACCATCTTGCAAGGTCTTCCTTCTTCCCTTCCTCCTTCCTCCCCTTCCTCTAACCTGCCCCTAAAATCCCATCCTCCAAGCCAAGCACCTCATCTTTTTTCTCTTTCTTCTTTCCTTTCTCCTTCCCTTGAAACCACTGGATTTCTTTCTTCTTCTGGAGAGAGAAAAGCCCCCCTGAAAGACTGAAAAAGAGCATTCTTTCTGTCATCTTCCTTCCTTTCTTCCATCCTTTTTCCCCTGAATCCCTCTTAAAAATCTAATCCTAAAGGTATCCCTTTCTTCTTCCTTTTCCCTTTCTTCCTTCCTCCTAATCCCTTGGAAACACTGGGATTCTGGGGGATTTCTTTCTTTTCCCAGGAGAGAGGAAGGACACCATTCTGGGGATGGAAAAGAGGATTCTTTTCTTCCTTTCTTTCTTCCTTTTTCCTTTCCTTCCATTCCCCTAAGCCTGTCTTAAAAATCTCATGCTCAAGGCAAGGCAGATATTCTTCTTTTTCTTTTTTTCTTTCTTCCATTCTATTGGAAAGGCTGGGGTTCTGGGGGGTGTTTCTGTTTCTGGAGAGAGAAAAAGAGAGAGGAGAAGGAGGGAGAGAAGAAGGAGATATGGGGGTGATGTGGGGAGGGAGGAGAGAGAGTTTTATGATATTATTCTGGGAAAAAGAGAGGGAGGAAGAAGGAGATGGAGGATAGGATAAAATCTGCCATGGGGATATAGAGCTTCTGCCATGACAGCTGATGAGTTTGCAAAATAATTTTTTCTTCATCGCAAAATTTATTTTTTGCTGAGACGGAACCCAGAGCTCAATAGAAATGAATCAAAACGAGGACCTTGACAGACTGTACTTTCAAGGTCCTCTTCTTTTCTTTTTTGGAGGAGAGAAAGGTTTTTCTTTTTTGATGGTGGTGGAGTGAGGCAAAACTGGCGACCTTTTGCTGTGGTCAGAGAAGTTTCCAGACGAATGCAGGCAAATATGCCATTGAAAGATGGCGTGGTTTTAACCCTTAGT
>CATJJD010000276.1 GCA_949740385.1 uncultured Lachnospiraceae bacterium | reverse complement strand
TGATTCTACACCATATCTGGATTCTACGATAGCAATATAGTGGACATTTTTATTTACTTTTCTGACTACCGCCTGGGCACGCCCGTTCCAGGTGAGTGTTCTGCTGTCCCGATAGTCAAAAAGCGGACTGTGGTTTCCGCTCCCCACACATAGCTGCGCATCCTCCCTGCTGACCTTTCCGCCCTCGGCCTCCGGGCACTCCAGGCGGACGCAGATCTCAAGCTCCTCCTCCGTGACCGTCCGGCCGCTTCCGTCCACATGCGCCATATCGAGATAAATCAGATCGCCGCAGACGCCTTCCTCCACCTTCACGGAAAGCTTTTCCCCCTCTTTTGCCGTCAGAAGCTCCGCAAGGCCGATCTCCTTTCCGTTTCGGTATGTGATGGCCTGCAGCTTTCCCGGCTCGTAATTCGTCTCAAAAAACGTGCGGTATCCCACCGCGGAACCCGCCGGCTTTTTCCCGACGGAGGCGCCGTTGACAAACAGCTCCACCTCATCGCCCGCCGAAAACACCTCCACCCGGACTGGTTTTCCCTCAAAGCCCGGAAACGACCAGCTCTCGACCGAATCCGTCATGCACCAGGGCGTCATGACCGGCGTCTGCCCATAGTACCGGGGCCTCTGACAGCAGATGTAAGGCGCCTCGCGAAGACCGAACACAATCTCTCTGAAGTAGGATACCGGCCTGCGGAACCCGGTTATGTCAATATCTCCGGTTCCGGCCAGCTGACAGGGAAACGGTTTTTCGAGCCCCTCCTTCGTCCCGCCGTACTCCTCCACCCCGATACCGGCCTCGCCGATGTAGTCCCAGCCCGTCCAGGTGAAATCTCCGATCAGATTCGGCTTCGCCTTCACATGCTCCCAGTTCTCTGCAATCTGCTTCGGATAAGTCTCGGATCCCACGATCACCCGGTTTTTGTAGTGCTCGCTGTCGTAGTCGTAGCGGTCCGTCATGTAGTTGTAGCCCGCAATATCCGTGCCCGCACACGCCATGGCAAGACGCTCATCGAGAATCGGGTGGAGCAGCAGCTTATCCATATTTCCGAACATCACCGACATAAAGTCGTTGACGTTGCCACCGGCCTCACCGGAAACATCCTTTTCCAGCACATCCGCCGCAATCTGCCGCACCGCGTCTCCGATAATGAAAATGCCGTTGACTGCGGAGAGCGTAAAGCGCGTGCGGTCCATGGAGCGGATTTTCTCCGCGATGTCCCGGCAGGTTTTCGCCCCGCAGGCCGTCCCGATCTCCGGGATCTCGTTTCCCACCGAGTAGAGAATCACCGAAGGGTGGTTGTAATCCTTGCGCACCATGGCCTCCACGTCCCGCTCCCACCACTGGTCAAAAAACAGCCCGTAGTCGTTGGAGCGCTTGCAGCGGTTCCACATGTCAAAGCACTCGTCCATCACATACATGCCCAGCTCGTCGCAGGCGAGGAGCAGCGCCGGGCCTGCCGGGTGATGGGAGATCCGCACAGCGTTAAATCCCGCCTCCTTAAGGGCCGCGATTTTCCGGTACTCCGCGTCGTAAAGGGACACCGCGCCGATAATTCCGTTGTCATGGTGCAGGCAGGCGCCCCGCAGCTTCACGGTTCTGCCGTTTACGCGAAAGCCGCGCTCTGCATCCAGCGACAGGCAGCGCAGGCCCAGCCGCTCTCTGTGGCTGTCCAGAAGCGTATCGCCCTCGTAAAGCGAAAAAACTGCCGAATACAGGTACGGCGAAGCATCACTCCAGAGCTTCGGGTCATCCACCGCCATACGGCAGCGCACCGTGCGGCTTTCCCCCTCGAACAGCGCAAATACGATCTTCTCCTCTGCAACGACCTTTTCGTTTGCATCCTCCAGAGAAACCGCAAGCCGCAGCTGTCTTCTTTCCATGCTGCGGTTTACTGCCTCCGCAGCCACCGCAACCACCGCCGGGCCGTCCACGCTCTCCGTCTCGATCCGGCAGCCGTCCGGGCGAATGTACGTCTGTCCGCCCTCCAGCAGCCAGACATCGCGGTAGATGCCGCTCCCGCTGTACCAGCGGCTGTTTGGCATACCGGAATTTCGCACGATCACGCGGATCTCGTTCTCCTGCCCGAAATTAAGAAAATCGTTCAGCTTCACGTAAAAGCCGGTATATCCGAAGGGACATTTTGCCGCAAGCTGTCCGTTGACGTAGACCATGGCGTTCATATACACGCCCTCAAACAAAAGCATAAGCGTTTTCTGCCGGTCGGAGTCATCCGGCGCATAAAATTTCGCATAGCTGTAGACGCCGCCGTCCCGGCCGCCGGTGTTTCCGCCGTTTGGGCTGTCGGCGCGGGCTTTCTCCTCCATCATGGCATCGTCTGGCAGCGCCACCGGCTCCGCCTCAGCCGGCACCTCCCACACCAGGGAAAAGGCGTCCTTCTCTCTCCAGAACCTCCACCCGTCGTTCCACTTTATCTTCTTCATGCGTGTGTTCTCCTTATACGGACCCTGTTTCAACTGTTCTTACTGCCGGTTCGTCCCCCGGAAAAAGAATCCCGGCCTGCCGGCGGGCAGCCTCCAGCACCCCGGCAACCGCAAGCGTGACGTCCAGATTCGAGTACACGCGCTGTCTGTCCTCCCTCCGCAAAAGGTCCGTCACCTCCCGGATTTCATAGAACAGACGGTCCGGATTCGGCTGCTCATTGTATGTATCGTCACTGTTTTTCGTGACCGTGCGGACACTTGCGATGCCGTTTGCACCGCCAGCCACATAGATGTATCCCCTCTCACCCTCAATCTGAAAAAAGTTCTCGCCCCAGGTGTCCTTGGCTCCCGCATTGCTGCTGACAAACCCGTCGTACTCCATCACCATCGTCCCTGACGTGTCCGCAAGGCCCGGACAGCGGTTTGCATGGTAGACCGCCGCCTTCGGCTTTCCGAACAGCAGCACATTTAACAGCACATTGTAGTAATTGATGTCCATCAGGCAGCCGCCCCCGAACTGCGGGTCGAAAACCGCGGGCTTTTCTCCCCGCAGAACCGCGTCATAGCGGCTGGAATACTGGCTGTAGTTGCTCATCACAAGCCGGATTTTTCCGATGCGGGAAAGCTCCCTGACAAGCACGGAAAAATTCGGCAGATACGCGGTTGGCGCAGCCTCGATCAGAAGCAGCCCCCGCTTTCCGGCAAGCTCTGCCAGCTCCCTCGCCTGGCTCAGCCTCACGGTAAAAGGCTTTTCGGTAATCACATGCTTTCCGGCCAGCAGCGCCTTTTTCGTCTGCTCAAAGTGAAGCAGATTGGGCGTCGCAATGTACACCGTGTTGATCTGCGAATCCGCCAGAAAAGCATCCATGTCCGTGAAGGTTCCGGCACAGCCGTACTCCGCCGCAAGCGCCTGCGCTTTTTCCCCGCTCCTGGAACAGACCGCAGCCAGCTCAATTCCGTCCGTAACGCTTACATTGTCCAATATTTTTCGGACAATCTGTCCGGTGCCGATGGTTCCCAGCTTTACTGTCTCCATAGTTCCTCCCCTCCACTGTCCTCTGATATTTCAGAAGCCGCAGCCTCTCTCCGCACCTTTACAGGAAAATATATTTGCAGATAAACAAAACGGCAAGCACATACATAAGCGGCGCAACCTTCTTCGCCTTTTTGCAGCACAGGTTCACCGCCACGTAGGGAATCACGCTGATAGCGATTCCCTCCGAGATGCTGTACGCCAGCGGCATGGCCAGCATACACAGATATGCCGGAATCGACTCCGTCAGATCCTCAAAATCCACCTTTATAATTGAGGACACCATCAGAAATCCCACAAAGATCAGCGCCGGAGCCGTCGCAAATCCCGGAATTGCCGTGAATATCGGCGCAAAGAATATGGATACAAGAAACAGAAATCCCGTCACAACGGACGCAAGTCCGGTCCGCGCTCCCGCTCCCACACCTGCGGAGCTCTCCACGAAGGTCGTCGTGGTGGATGTTCCGAGAACGGCGCCCGCGGAAGTCGCAATGGCGTCCGCAAGAAGAGCCTGCCGGATACGCGGAAGCTTCTCGTTCTTATCCAGCATGTCCGCCCGGGTAGCCACCCCGACGAGCGTTCCGATGGTGTCAAACATATCCACAAACAAAAACGCCAGCACCACAACGACAAAGTCCGCAATGCCCACCGCGGAGAAATTCCCGGCAAAGCACTGGCCGAAGGTTTTTGACAGCGCAGAAAAATCCGTTATGGCAAAGGTCGGATACAGCGAGTAAAAACCGTTATCCGCATCAATCCGGTAGATACCTGCCGCCTGACAGATCATCCCCAGGATCCAGGTGGCTGCAATTCCGATCAGAATCGAGCCCTTCACTCTCCGTGCGTGGAGAACGGCCGTCAGAAGCGTTCCGACAATCGCGAGCAGCGCGCAGATTCCGTAAGTGTGAAACTGGTCCGCGAAGCTCACATAGGTTGTGAGCGTGGAATCGCTGTTTACAATCACATGGCCGCCCTGCAGGCCCACAAAAGCGATAAACAGCCCGATTCCGGCGCTCACGCCCTTTTTCAGTGCGCCGGGAATGGCGTTAAAAATCGCCTCGCGGACGCTGGTCAGCGACAGAATAATGAACACAATTCCCTCAGCAAATACCGCAAGAAGCGCCACGCGCCAGTCGTAGCCGTAAGCGCCGCACACCGTAAAGGCGAAGTAGGCATTTAACCCCATGCCAGGGGCAAGGGCAAAGGGATAGTTCGCCATAAGCGCCATCACCATCGTGCCGATAAAGGAAGCCAGACATGTGGCCATAAGCACCGCCGTGGAGTCCATCCCCGCCGCGGAAAGCATGGACGGATTCACCGCCAGAATATAGGCCATCGTCATAAACGTAGTGATGCCGCCGATCACCTCGGTCCGCACATCGGTTTTATTCTCCTTCAGTTTAAACATTTTCTCAATCATAAAGCTCTCCTCTGTACCGTATTACTCTTTCTGTCTCCGGAACTGGCTGTAGACCTCCCCGTTCTTCATCCCGCCCCGGTATGCCGCCAGCTCGCTCACCGTCACAAGCTGATAGCCATCGGCCTTCAGCCGGCGGATAATCTCGTCCGCCGCCTTGACGGTCGGGCTGTGAATGTCGTGCATCAGCACAATCGCGCCGTCATACGCCTTCTCCGACACGCACTGGATTGTGGCAGATGTACTTCTCGTCTGCCAGTCTCTCGTGTCAATGGACCACATGATAATCGGCATCCCCGCTGCCCTTCGGACGGTCTGATTGCAGGCTCCCCCGGGCGGGCGCATCAGCGAGATTTCCACTCCCGTCTCCCGCTTCACCGCCTGCGTTGTTTTCTCCAAAGCCTCCGCAATCAGCTTTTCCCCGAGACTGCTCAGCATCGTGTGGGCGTAGGTGTGATTTCCGATCTCGCAGCCAAGCCCGATCTCTTTTCTTAAGCTGTCAGCGTAGGTACCCGCACGGTTCCCCACCACAAAAAACGTTGCGTGCACCTTATATTTTTCCAGCGCCTTCAGCACAACCGGCGTGTAGACGGACGGACCGTCATCGTAGGTCAGGGCGATCATCTTTTTGTCCTTATCGATGGCCATCTGACTCATTTTTTCGCTGTAGCTGCCCCATCCGCCGCCGGCGTCCGCCGCGCGCACCCGGTAAGTATAACAGGTTCCGCCGTTTCGGTCCTTATCCGTATACTGATTTTCCGTGCCCTTCGCGGAGCCGATCTTCTCGTATTTCCCCGTCTTATTGTTCTTTCGCTCAATCTGATAGCTGTCCGCACCCTTCACCGGCTTCCAGGAAAGCACCAGCTTTTTCGAGCCTGACACATTGGAGATTCCCGTGAGCGCGGCCTGCCCGAGGGCGCGGCCCGCTTTCACTTTGCTCTCCGCGGAAAACTCCCGCTCATCGCAGAAGGCTGTCAGCCTGTAGTAATACTTCTTTCCGACCGCACAGTCTCTGTCCGTGTAGCTGCGGGCGGCCGCCTCCGCTGTGCAGATCGTCTGAAAGCCGCCGTCCTTTCTCGTGCTTCGCATCAGCACATACTCCTGTGCGCCCTTTACCTCGTTCCAGCTGATCTTAATGGCGCCGCCCGCTCTCGAAGCGGTCTTTAGAACCGGCGTTTCCAGCTCAAGAGGCTCCGCCCCCTCCTCTTCCCATAAATCTTTTTCTTCCGGCGTCTCTTCCTGCCCTTCCGCCGGAATATCCAAATCATCGGACATTTCCGCCCCGACGGCCGAAGCGGACGGGCGCGCCGGGTTCACCGCCAGCGCGCAGATCAGAAAAAAGGCGAATGCAGTGCGCACCGCACTTTTTCGTTTCCTGTTCTTCTTCAATTAATCTCCCTCCCAACAATATCCCTTTTCCGTCTGCCTGTGACGGCTTTCACAATATTTCTCCGGACATGCCTACAGCGCCGCAGTCAAAAGCACCGCCCACGCGGGAATCGTGATCATGGACAGCACGGTGGACGCCACTACGAGCTTTGTCGCAAACAGCTCGTCCGCATGGTACTTCGACGCGAGAATGCTTGTGGTGGCGCCCGCCGGCATCGCCGTGAGTATGACGCACACGCCGGACACAAGGGCCGGAACCTCAGACAGAAGGCAGACTCCGTACAGTGCAAGGGGCATAAGCACAAGACGAAGCAGGCTGTATCCAAGCACCTCCCTGTCAAACAGCGTGCGCAGGTCGGCGTCTGCCAGAATCATTCCGATCACCATCATCGACAGCGCCGTGTTGCAGTTTCCGATGGTGGAAAGCGGCCTTAATAAAAGCTCCGGAAGGTTCAGCCCTCCGATCATGAGAATCAGCCCCAGCACGCAGGCGAGAATGCACGGATGCGTCGCCACCTTCTTTGCCGTCGCCCTCCAGTCCTTCGACTGCGTGTAGATGGCGATGCCGGAGGACCACATCATGACGCGCATCGGTATGAGGTAAATGCTCGCCATCGCAAGTCCCATGGCAGCGAACACTCCCTCCGCCACCGGATTTCCGAGAAATCCCGCGTTGGAACAGATCACGCCGTACTGCAGGCTCATCCTCTGTCCCGGCTCTTTTTTCCCGTACAGCAGCTTTCCCAGCACAACGCTCACCGCCTGCACCGCGGCCGAGATGAGCAGCACAAGTGCAAACTGCCGAAAGGTTTCGCCGTCGCACTCGATCAGAAAGGACTTCACGTTATTGCAGGGAAGCACCAGATATATGACCAGATCGTTGATGTTCTTCTGCCCGGTACGGCTTACAATATTCAATTTTTTAACCACCGCGCCCACAATGATCAGAATGAGCATGGTGAGCTGCAAAATCAATACGTCACTCATAGACTTACACGAAGTACTCCGCTTCTTTTTCCTTCAGCGGTTTGCTGTAGCGGCTGACGGTATCCAGATGAAGGTGCAGACACTCTCTCGCCGCCTGCGCATCTCCCTGCTCTATGGCAGCGGCCAGCTTCTCGTGCTCCACGATAATTTCCTTCATCCGCTCCTCCGTCCGTATCTCGTAGTTTCGCCACCGCCTCACATGGATGTACGGCTCCCTGATGAGGTTCATGACATTTGCCTTCCCCACCGCAGAGAGCAGCGTCTGGTGGTAAATATTGTCCAGCACGTAAAACTCCTGACTGTAATTGGGTCCGGAGGTCAGATTCCGCTGGGCCTTTGCCGCCTGCTGCAGCCTGAGAACGACTGCGTCCCGCTCCTCCATCGTCATAATCCGCGAAAGCGCCTCCTGCTCCACCGCCTCCCGCATGTAGAGAATATCGGAGATATAGTCCATATCAATCAGGCTCACATACGACCCCCGCTGAGGGAAAACATCAATCAGACGCCGCTGCTTTAAGCCGGTAAGGGCGTTTCTTACCACATGCCGCGTGGCATGATAGATGCTGCACAGCTCATTTTCGCTGAGCCGGTCCCCCGGCATATACTCCAGATATTCAATTTTTCTGCAGAGATCTCCGTAGATCTCCTCGCTTGTCACCATCGTTCCATGCTGCGGATTCATATGCCACCCCTTTTGTCTCTTCCCTTTTTTTAAGCGGAATTATTCTGCTGCGGCGTCCCCCATTTCTCCCAGTAATTTCTCCGCCGCGGCAAGCTTTACGCACAGCACAAAGATCTTTGTGGCCAGAAACATCTCCTCCGGTGTCGGGAAGGACGGCGCGATACGGATGTTGGAATCCAGCGGGTCTTTTCCGTAAGGGTAGGTGGCGCCTGCGCCGGTCAGAACAACTCCCAGTTTTTTGCAGTATTCCACAATGGCCTTCGCGCATCCCGGCATTGCGTCAAAGGAAATAAAGTATCCGCCTCTCGGCTTTACCCAGGTTCCGATGCCCGCGCCGGAAAGCTCCGACTCCAGCACCTCCAGAACCGCCTCGAATTTCGGACGCAGAATATCCGCATGTTTTTTCATGTGGGCGTTGAGCCCGTCTATATTTTTGAAGAACCGCACATGCCGCAGCTGGTTGATCTTGTCATGACCGATGATCTGCGTGGTCATGCATGTCTTAAGATACTCCATGTTTTCCAGGGACGTGGCGATGGCCGAGACGCCGGAGCCCGGAAAGCTCACTTTGGAGGTGGACGCGAACATGTACACCATATTCGGGTTGCCCGCCTTCTCGCACTCCTCCAGTATATTTAAAATCTCGTCGTGAATCTCGTCGTAAATATGGTGTATGCAGTAGGCGTTGTCCCAGAATATCCGAAAATCCTCCGCCTTTGGCTTTAAATTCGCAAAGCGCCGCACTACCTCGTCGGAGTATGTGATGCCGGTGGGGTTGGAATATTTCGGAACGCACCAGATGCCCTTTACGCTGTCGTCGCCGTTCACATATGCTTCCACCAGATCCATGTCCGGCCCGTGCTCGTCCATCGGTATGTTGATCATCTCGATGCCGAATAATTCCGTTATTTTGAAATGTCTGTCGTACCCCGGAACCGGGCACAGAAATTTCACCTTCTTTAGCCTGGACCAGGGCGTGGAGCCGTTTACGCCAAGCGCCATGGACCTTGCCACCGTGTCGTACATGATGTTCAGACTCGAGTTGCCGCATATGACCACATTGTCCTTTTTCACCTGCATCATATCGGCAAGAAGGTATCTGCACTCGCCGATTCCGTCCCAGTCTCCGTAATTTCTCGTGTCATTTCCAAGAAGCGTATGCATATCTGAGTCAATATTAATGACATTCAGCATCGGCATGGACAAAGACAGCTGCGATACCCCTGGCTTTCCTCTTGCCATATTGAGCGAATGGCCTTTGGTTTCTTCTGTCTTAAATTGTTCGTCAAGTTCTGCCTTTAACGCAAAAAGCTCTTGCTCATTCATTTCTGCATATGTTTTCATTTTGTATGATCTCCTTTATTTGTCGTTATTTTCCCTCTGATCCGCTGCAGCGCATTGTCTACTGCTTTCGGTGTCTTGCCCAGATATTCTGCGATCTGATTGTAATTCATGCCTTCCAGATACAGGGCCAGTACCTTGCGCTCCATCTGGCTGAGCTTCTCGTTTGCCTGCTTTAAAAGCTGCCTGACATTTTCCTGGCTGATAAACAGCGCTTCGGGGTCGAGGGTCTGGAAATGGCTGCCTGTCTCCAGAAACATGCCTTCTTTTCCTTCCTGTCCGGCGTCCAGCGGGATATAGGTGTTCAGCGGCGTATGTTTTTTGCGCTGCGATGCTTCTACTGCCGTATACATTTGTCTGTTAATGCACAATTCCGCAAAATGATAAAAGGATACCTCCTTATCCGCCTGATAATCCCGGACGGCCTTAAACAGCCCGATCATCCCCTCCTGAACCAGGTCCTGTGTCTCGCCGCCGATCAGATACAGTGCGTTTGCCCGCTTTCGTACCAGATTTTTATATTTTTCCATCAGATAATCCATCACCTGCGGCTGTCCGTCCCGCAGCCGGGCGATCAGCTGTTCGTCTGTTACATCCTTGTATTTATCGTGTTCCATACAACTCCTGTCGTAACAGTTCAGAATAACCCATGGAACTGTTACGTATCCAGCCATTGAAAATCGCTTTGCGATGGTCCTTTTTTACATCCTTTGCCTGACAATTTCATAGGCAAGCACCGCCGCTGCTGCGGAGGCGTTCAGGGAACCGATCTCCCCTTTCATCGGAATGGAAGCGGTCAGGTCGCAGTGCTCCTTTACCAGCCTGCTGA
Organism: uncultured Lachnospiraceae bacterium; assembly: GCA_949740385.1. Taxonomy (GTDB): domain Bacteria; phylum Bacillota; class Clostridia; order Lachnospirales; family Lachnospiraceae; genus Roseburia. The sequence goes on along the minus strand of CATJJD010000276.1, from coordinate 2,399 downwards.
CCCCTTCTCCTTCATTGCCGATGACAAGCCCAATCGGCCCGGTCAGGTTCTGGCGGTACATCATCTCCCCGTCCATATCCGCGCATACAAACCAGATGCCGCGTTCCTTCAGCTCCCGGATCGTCTGGCTTAAGTTGGTGACCTTGGCGACAGGCGTATAATTTACGGCCCCTGCCGATGCTTTCACTGCCGCTGCGGTCAGCCCGGCTGCATGGCGCTTGGGGATGATCACCCCGTGGGCGCCTGCCAGATTCGCGGTTCTTATAACCGCCCCCAGATTATGCGGGTCTTCGATGCCGTCCAGCAAAATCAAAAACGGCTGTTCTCCCCGGTCCTTGGCTCTTTGCAGAAGGTCTTCGACGGACGCATAGGTATAAGCCGCCGATACCGCGATTACGCCCTGATGCTTTTGTGTCTCGGACAGCTGGTTCAGCCGTTCCTTTGTGACAAACGAAATGACGGTGCCTTGTTTTTTGGCTTCCCGCACAATCGTCTGCACCGGCCCGTCCTTACAGCCGTCCAGCACATACAGCCGGTCGACCGTCTTCCCGCTGCGCAGCGCTTCCAGGACTGCATTTCTTCCTTCTATTTTCGGCATTGATGCTTGCGCATCCTGCTCTTTGCGGTACTCTTTTTTTTCCATATACATGATTCTCCTGCACAAATATTTCCACGGTTTCGTGTCGGCACATTCTGACCCGTTATGCGCTGTTTGTCCTGCTTGTTCATCCGGGAAAGCACAGTTTTAGATCTTATCTTCTGTCTGATCACCCGGAGCATAATGGTTTCTTGTCTCATTCTCTGCCCGCTCACCCGGAGCATAACGGTTTCTTGTCTCAGCCCCTGCCCGCTCATCCGGGGCATAATGGTCTACCGCCGTCTGCACCAGCGTTAACAGCCGGGCAGTCTCCCCTTTCAGATACAGATATCCGAACAGCGCTTCCATCCCGGTTGCCCTGCGGTAATCGCTGATGGAAGCATTTTTGGCTGCCGAATAGGATTTGGCATTGCGCCCGCGCCGGTAGATCTCCTCTTCCTCCTGCGTAAGCAGCGGCAGCAGTGTTTCCATCATGCGGGACTGCGCCTGTGCCTTTACATAACGGCTTGCCTGCTGGTGCAACTTTTTTACCTGCCGGTTGCCCTGCGCGATAACGGCCGAACGGATAATCAGTTCATAAATGCCGTCCCCGATATAGGCGAGCGCCAGCGGCGAATAGGAGCCGGGCGGCGGTTGCCCGAGCCGGAACTGCCGGCGGATGGCTGCGTCCAGATCACATTCTGTCTGTTGATTATGCACGTTTCCACGTAACTCCTTCTCTTGTATCTTTTAACAGGATGCCTTTTTGCGCCAATTCGTCACGGATCTGATCCGCACGGGCAAAATCCTTCTGCTTTCTGGCCTCCTGGCGCTCCTGTATCAGCTTTTCAATCTCTGCGTCCAGTATTTCCTCTTCCTGTCCGATTCGGATGCCTAGTATCCCGCACAGCGTCTGCAGCAGGTCATACAGTTTTTGCAGATATGCCCTGGCATTCTGGGCGGAACTATTCGTATTGATAAATTTTACCAGCTCAAATACAGCGGAAACCGCGTCCGCCGTATTACAATCGTCTTCCATCGCATCCTCAAATTTTTTGCGAAATTCCTCTGCCTTTGCATACAGCGCCTCTTCCTGCACAGACATTGCCGCATCCGTACCCGCCTGCATCAGCCGCGTCAGCGTCTCTGCGGCCGTGCGGATGCGTTCCAGCCCGTTTTTGGCCGCTTCCATCAGATCCTCGCTGAAATTCAGCGGACTGCGGTAATGCGCGCTCAGCATAAAAAAGCGCAGCACCTGCAAATCGTACGTTTGCGCGATATCCCGCACGGTAAAGAAATTGCCCAGCGATTTGGACATTTTGCGGTTGTCAATATTTAAAAATCCATTGTGCATCCAGTAACGGGCAAATTCCTTTCCGCTGGCGGCTTCTGACTGCGCAATCTCATTCTCATGATGCGGAAAGATCAGGTCTTCGCCTCCCGCATGGATATCAATCGTTTCACCCAGGTACTTTTTGGACATCACCGAGCATTCAATATGCCACCCCGGACGGCCTTCGCCCCACGGCGATTCCCAGGCCGGCTCCCCTTCCTTTTTCGGCTTCCAGAGTACAAAATCAAACGGATCCTCCTTAAGCTCCCCCGTCACCTGGATCGCGCGGTGGCCGGCCTGCAAATCGTCAAGATTCTTGTGCGAAAGCTTGCCGTAATCGCGAAAGCTATGGGTACGGAAATAGACCGTGCCGTCCGATACCGTGTAGGCATGGCCTTTTTCGATCAGCGTGCCGATCATGTCGAGCATCCCGCCGATCTCCTCGGTCGCCAGCGGATGCGTCGTGGCCGGGCGCACGTTCATGGCCTC
>CATJJD010000275.1 GCA_949740385.1 uncultured Lachnospiraceae bacterium | reverse complement strand
GCACCATATCGGCATCGCCGTATCGGACATGGAGAAATCCCTGGAAAAATTCAAAACGGGGGGGTACCGGAGACAGTCGGAAATCACGGATGACATAACCCGGAAGGTAAGGCTTGCATTTGTCCGAAAAGAAAGCGGCGGCATCATCCTGGAGCTGGTCGCGCCGTTTGGAATCGACAGCCCCGTCACAGGAATACTGGGAGGCAGCAAACAGGTAGCGACGCCCTACCACCTGTGCTATGAGGTGGAGAATATCCGGCGCACAGTGCGGCAGCTAAGGCGCCAGTCGTACTGCCTGGTGGAGGATATTGCGCCGGCAGCTGCGTTTGAAGGAAGGCATGTCGCGTTCCTTGTGAGCCGGGAGGCCGGGCTGGTGGAGCTGCTGGAGAAGTATAAAACGTCCGGATTGTGTGCGGACGATCGGGGGGGGTATTGCGGTACCTGCAGCCCTGACAGCTTCTGTCGGGTGCGTGCCGCATGAAGATACTGGGACTGTACAACAATGACTGTGCACTGGATCTGTTCCGGTGGCTTACGGATACCGGAAATGAAGTTATCCTATGGAAGGACCGGCTGGAAAAGGAATGGTGCCGCCTGCAGCGATTCGACCTGTGCGTCAGCTACACGTACCGTTTTATCCTCACGGAAGACATCCTGGAAGCACTCGGGAAAAATGCGGTAAATATCCATAATTCTCTGCTTCCCTGGAATCGCGGAGCGGACCCGAACCTGTGGAGCATTGCGGAGCGGACGCCGAGAGGCGTGACGCTGCACTACATGGAAGCCGGGCTGGACAGGGGCTGTATCATCGCACAGGAGCTTGTGGATGACGGCGACGATGAAACACTTTCGAGCAGCTACGGCAATCTGGATTCTGCGGCAAAGCGGATGTTTCAGAAGGCATTCCGATACTATGATTTCTGGCCGTCAATGAAAAAGCAGCCTCTGGGCGACGGAAGCTACCATGCCGGAAAGGACGGAAGGGAAATGAAAAGCGTGATCGATACTTATCATATGTCCGTATCGGAATTTCGAAGCCGTCTGGACCGATACGAAATACGAAAACAGAAATAAAGGAGACAGACAATGAGCGATGTGAGTGCGGGACAGCGAATTTATGACCTGTGCGGCAGAATATTTCCCATATGCAGAAGCATTACGGGAGATGGGGTCAGAGAGACGCTTAAGCTTCTGGATGAATATATAGCCGACACGGATTACCGTCTGAACATTATGGAGATACCCACAGGAACACAGGTTTACGACTGGACAATTCCAAAGGAGTGGGTGATAAGGGATGCTTATATAGAGGATGAGAGCGGACATCATATCATAGATTTCCGGGATAACAATCTTCATGTGCTGGGATATTCCGCTCCGATGGACCAGTGGATGGATTTGAGTGAAATGGGGGGGTTTATCTACACGCAGCCGGACCAGCCAGTGCTGATCCCCTATGTCACATCTTACTATGAGGAGAGATCCGGCTTCTGCATGAGCGAAAACCAGAAACAGAGCCTGAAACCCGGCAGGTATCATTTATATGTGGACAGCGAACTGAAAGAAGGAAGTCTTACCTGTGCCGATCTGGTCATAAAAGGAGAGCTGGATAAGGAAGTACTGATTACGACGTACATCTGTCATCCGTCAATGGCGAATGATATCTGCTCCGGCATGGCGCTTCTGGCAGAATTAATAAGATATGTCGCGTCGCTTCCAACGAGACGTTACACTTACCGTTTTGTATTTGAGCCTGAGACAATCGGGTCCATTGCGTACATCAGCGGACATTATGACGTGTTAAGGAAGAATGTCACAGCCGCATTTAATTTGTCCTGTGTCGGAGATGACCGGGCGTATTCCATCATTGAGTCGCCGTATGCGGATACCTGTTCCGACCGGATATTAAAAAATGTACTGTCCGGACGGGAAAATACACGCATTTATCCGTTCCTGAACCGGGGGTCGGACGAGAGACAGTACGCATCTGCAGGCGTGGATCTTCCGATGGTGTGCTTCTGCCGCTCAAAATTCGGCATGTTTCCGGAATACCACACATCAGCGGACAATATGTCGCTGGTAAATCCGGCAGGGTTTCAGGGTTCCTTTGATGTGATGACTGCTGTCATACAGGTGCTGGAGCATAACGGAAAGTACAGATCCAGGGTGCTCTGTGAGCCGCAGCTTGGTAAAAGAGGGCTGTATTCGACCATAAGCAGAAAGGGAATTTACGACGGAGTACTTGTCTATCGCGATTTCATGGCATATGCAGACGGCGAAAATGATTTAATAGCAATCAGCGAGCATCTGAATAAATCGGCTTACGAGCTGCTTGTGCCGATGGAGAAGCTAATGGACTGCGGGCTGATCGAGATGGTGGAGTGAAGCTATGGGGAAAAATGAGTTTTGTAGCGGACTGGAAGAAAAATTAAGAGAAGTAAATATTTCCGCGGGAGATATGATTTATGTCGCATCGGATGTGAGAAATTTTATTTATGAAATCGTAAGTACATACGGTGCAGAGTATCTGGATATGGCATTTGGCAGCCTGACCGATACTTTGCAGGATGCGGTGGGTGAACAGGGAACGATACTGATTCCGGTTTTTTCCTGGGATTTCTGCAGGGGAAAAGGATTTGATTATTACAGGACACAGGGCGAGGTGGGAACGTATTCCAACTATGTCTTAAATAACCGAAAGGATTTCAGGCGTACACAGCATCCGATGTACTCCTTTATGGTCTGGGGCAGGGAGACGGACCGGCTTTGCGGTATGAGCAACCAGGATGCATGGGGAGCCGCATCACCCTTTTATTATTTTATGAAAAACGGCGGCAGGCAGCTTGAATTTGATGTGGAATCCTTCCGGGGGCTTACCTTTATCCACTGTATCGAGCAGTGGGTAAAGGTTCCCTACCGGCATCATAAGTATTTTTTCGGAACATACAGAGGGGACAATAATGAAACTGAGATCCGCTGCTATTCCATGTATGTGAGGGATCTGGAAGTATACGAGCACACAAAGACAACGCACCGGTATCTTATGGAGCATGGCGCGGCTGCTGAGACGGTATGGAATAACAATCGGCTGACCGTGATTGATATTGCAAAATGTTATGAAATTGTTGCAGACGATATTGTGAACAATGACGGAAAGAATAATCTTTCATTTAAAGATTACGAGTTTCATTATCATACAAAACAGACCCTGCCCTATGAGGTGAGCGATATACCGGAATGAGGAAAGGTCTGGAAGGGGGAGGGCTATGTTTGAGAGATCAGTTGTGATTTACGGAACCGGAGGGGAAGCAAAAGAGGCGGCAATGGACGGTAAAATAAGCGATAAAATAATCTGCATGGTCGGACGCGGCTGCTACAGCGATACGGATAGTCTGAAAGAATTTCCGCTCAGAAATGATGCCTGTTTAAATGCGATCGATGTTCCGTTTGACATGATCATTGCATCCCAGTATTTTGATATTATTTATGACAGGCTTCGAAAAGAAGGAAAGCTGTCAAATAAGTATCTGACAAATATATATGTGCCGAATCTGATGGGAAGAAAACCTCCTTACGACACGAAAGAAACTGCGGAGCTGACAGAGGGGGAATGGCTGTGGCTGGAAGAGAACATCGCGGAGGATTCTAAAGAGCTGCTGCTTCAGCTGAAAAAGGAGAGGACCAATCCTTCCTACCCATCATCAGAGTATCTGGCATTTGAGGATGGCCTGTATCATGCAGGATTTGAGGATTACTGGGATACAATAAAAGGACGCCGCGTAACCGATCATGCAGTCGTTGTTGACGCGGGGGCATACACCGGAGATACGATTGCCAGAATCGTGGAAAATATCGGCGGCAGCGTGGATGCCTATTACGCGCTTGAACCCATGCAGGAAAATTACAGTGTGCTGTGTGAAGGCAGGTATCAGGGGATCAGAAGCTTCAGGCCGCTATGCAGTGCGCTCGGCAGCAGGGAGGCTGAATTCGTATTTTCGAACAGCGTCGAGCATGCGGATGCTTTTTCCATAAATCCGGAAAGTTCCTATACTTCAAACGGAAGCATGAACAGTCAGACCGTTCAGATGATTACTCTGGACTCCATGAATTTATCCAGGGAAGCAGACTATTTTCTCAAAATGGATATAGAAGGAAGTGAAATGGAAGCTCTTATGGGGGGGGTGCCGCTTTATAAAAGAAAAGCGTCCGAACCTTGCCGTATGCCTTTATCATAAAACGCGAGACCTGATTGACATACCGAAATTTGTCAGGAGTATGGTTTGGGATTATGAAATTCATTTTGTCGGAGGCAGCCATACAATCATGATAGCAAAATAAACAGTTTTAAGAAGGAGGCCTGAATTATGGGAAATATGGAAGCCAGGATCAGAGAAATTATTGTAAGAATACTCGGAGTTTCCGAGACGGACATCTCAGGAGATACGGCAATCGGGGATCTTCCGGAATGGGATTCCCTGCGTCACATTCAGATTATATCAGCCGTCGAAAAGGAGTTTGGCTTCCGGTTTACGCCGGATGTGATAATGGATCTGGAGGATGTAAGCGATATTGCTGCAGCTGCAAAGGACAGGGCCGGAAAATGATTTCGATCGTAGAACAGATATTTTGTTTCGGGAAGGCACATCCGGATAAGGCGGCACTGCTGGACGGCCGAGCCTGTCTCTCATATGGAAAGCTGCTGGAAGGCATTGCAGCAGCCAGAAACATTCTGAGAGAAAAATACGAACTGAAGAAAAATGACAGGGTGATGATCGCGGCGGACCGGCAGCCGGAATTTGTCTCTGTGTATTTTGCATGTCATCTGCTGGGCGTTGTGACGCTGCCAATTGCGCCGGATATAAATGAAAACAGGTTCAGGCTGATAAAGGAGAAGGTAAAGCCTGCGCTTATCATAGGATTTACCGACAGAGAGGCGGCCTGTCCGTGCGCTGGTTTAAAGGATTTTTCCGGGGTGTCGGATAAAGCTGATATAGAATCGATATCGTTTCCTGACATGAAAGACACGGCAGATATTATTTTTACAACAGGGACGACCGGAGAGCCGAAAGGCGTTTTGCTTTCGCAGAAAAATATTGCGGCAGCGGCATTCAATATCAACACTTTTATCGGAAATACCGTCGATGATGTGGAGATGCTTGCGCTGCCTGTTTCGCACTCGTTTGGACTGGGGCGTATGCGCTGCGCATTATCCAACGGACAGACCCTTGTCATGCTGGGCAGCTTTGCGAATGTAAAGAAATTTTTTCGGTTTATGAAAGAATACCGTGTCACCGGTTTCGGAATGGTTCCGGCAGGCTGGGCTCTACTTAAGAAATTAAGCGGAATGGAAATTGACGGTTATAAAGACCGGCTGCGCTATATTGAAATCGGGTCTGCGCCCATGCCGACGGAGGAGAAACAGGCACTGGCGGCTGCGCTGCCAGATACGAGGATCTGTATGCACTATGGTCTGACGGAAGCATCAAGAAGCGCCTTTCTGGAATTCCACAAAGAAAAAGAACGGCTTACAACGGTCGGAAAGGAAACGCCCGGTATGCATATTGCGATTAAAGATGAACACGGCATGGACGTTCCTTTGGGAGAGGAAGGGGAAATATGCGTTAAGGGTGATGCGGTTTCGGACGGGTATCTCGGCCTTTCGAAAGAGCATTCCTTTTATGGGGATTATTTCCGCACGGGGGACTGGGGCAGTATGGATGAGGACGGCTATCTTACCTTAAAAAGCCGTAAGAAAGAACTGATCAATGTAGGCGGGAAAAAGGTGAGCCCGGTGGAGGTCGAGGAGGTTCTTATGACACTTGATTTCGTAAAAGACTGTGCCTGTGCAGCAGCGCCGGATGCGGACGGCATTCTGGGAGAGGTTGTAAAGGCGTTTCTCGTGACGGACGAGCCGGAGAAGGTTTCCCTGGATTTTATTGATCCCCTGATCGGAGAGCGGCTGGAGGGCTACAAGCATCCGTTGCAGTATGCCGCGGTGAAGGAAATTCCGAAGACATCCTCCGGGAAAGTGCAGAGACTATTGTTGAGATAGAGCAAAAGGGACAAAAAAATGTGGAATCCGCAGGGAATATATAACCAGTATTTATTAAGAACGCCGGCAATGCTGGCAGGGAGCGGGAGTGCCAGGGGACTGTATAATTATCCCTGCGCCAGAGTAGCGGTGATACATGGCTGCGCATGGAAGGATCAGTTGTTATTCCGGGAAACCTTTCGAAAAAAAGATATCCGTTTTTTTAAGCGAAGCTGGAAAGGGGAACCGGATCTGGAGGGGCTGTCCGATACGCTGCATGAGCTGGAGGCCTTTCGTCCGGATACCATAATAGCGGTGGGCGGCGGTTCCGTTATCGACGGAGCAAAATTATGCCGGCTGTTTCTGGAAATCCCGTATTATAAGCCAGGAGAGACAAGGACGGACGGAAAAATATTTACAACAAAATTGATAGCGGTTCCGACGACGGTTGGCAGCGGGACGGAGGTATCGTCTGCAGCGGTTTATATGGATAAAGAAAATAACTGCAAGCAGATGATCGTTATGCATGAGCTGCAGCCGGATGTGATTGTATATGACAGCGGGTATGTCAGGAATACACCGGACCGGCTTTTATGTGCCTCTGCGCTGGATGCTTTTGCGCACATTCTTGAGGGGTATGTTTCCGGTGTTGAAAATGTGATTGTGGAGACAATCGCGGAGGAGGGGCTGACCGTTTTAACGCATGAATTGAATAAGCTGGTCCGGGGACAAAAAGGCGATATGGATTTTTACCGGCTGTTGTACGCAGGACAGCTTGGAGGCATTGTACAGAACCACTGCATCGTTGGTGCGGCCCATGCGGCTGCACATCAGCTTGCAGGGTATGGATTTTCCCATGGCGAGGCGGTAGCGCTGCTCCTTCCCGCAGTGATAAGGCTGAATGCCGAAAAGCCTGAGACGGAAGCAAAATATGACAGAATTGCAGAAAGGGCGGGCTTTGAGAGTACGGATGCGCTTGCAGATTTTGTAAGGCTTGTGTGCAGGAAAGGGGATATTGAAAGCCGACGCAGAAAGCTGAGGGAGACGATGAAAACCCACGCGGCAGATGAAGCATTTAGAAATAATATAAAGAATGACAGGGGCGGCAGGGGAAACCCGGCTATGATTGACGATGCATATATAGCCAGGCTGGCGGACACTGTCTGATGGAAAAAAATATGAAATTTCTGGCAGATTGTTTAGTAAAAGAGAGCCCGTATGAATTCGGGGAGAAAGAAAAGCAACCAGGAGGTTCTTTTTATAATGCGCTTCTTGAGGAGCTGCGGTTTCACTATGACAATAACCGTCTTTATCGTGAATTCTGTAAGAATAAAGGGTTTGATCCGCATGATTTTGCGGGGAAAATTGGGGAGATACCGCCGGTGCAGGTAAGTGTTTTCAAGGAGCTGGGAAGCGAACTTGGCAGTGTTCCAAAGAGCGATATCAGGCTTACGCTCCAGTCTTCTGCCACATCCGGAATTCCAAGCAGTGTTCCGGTAGATTCCATAACGTCGAAGCGGCAGGCGAGAGCCATGGTAAGAACGGTCGGGAATTTTATCGGCAACGAGAGAAAACCGTTTCTTATTATGGATGTGGATCCGATGTCGGGCTTTCGTGAAATTCTGGGAGCGCGGTACGCGGCGGTTGGCGGCTACCTGAATTTCGCTTCGGAGGTTGGATATTTCCTGAAGGTGGATGTGAAAAATACGTATTATTTTGATATTGACGGTATCCGAAAGTTTATTAAAGCAGCGGGAGCGCAAAGTGTGGTTGTATTTGGTTTCACGTATATACTCTACTCGGAAGTGATACAGCCGCTGACAGAAAAGGGCATCCGGCTGAAGCTTCCGAGGGGGTCTAAAATCATTCATATCGGAGGCTGGAAGAAGCTTGAACATCGGAAGGTCAGCCGGGAAAGCTTTAACCGGCTTGCATCGGAGCTGTTTGGAACAGAGACGCAGGATATCATTGATATTTACGGATTTACGGAGCAGATGGGGCTTAATTATCCGGACTGTCCGTGCGGCTGCAAGCATACGCCGCTGTATTCGGAAGTAATTGTCAGAGATGCGGCAACAGGAAAACCGCTTCCTGCACAGTGTGAGGGACTGCTGGAATTTGTTTCCCCGCTTCCCCACTCGTATCCCGGAAATGCGGTGCTTACGGACGATATCGGGATAATCGTTGACGGTGAATGTCCATACCGCAGATCCGGAACAAGATTTAAAGTGCTGGGACGGCTGAAAAAGGCGGAAATACGCGGTTGCGGGGATATTCTGTCCAGTAAACTCAAATTCGCGGGGAAGGTTGTCGGAAATCCAAAAGACAGAGAAAAGGGAAAGTCTGCGGTAAGCGTATACGACAGCAGCGGTATGGATTATGAGGGAATGTCCGGTGAAGAGATTATCGGCCGGGTGGCAGAGAGGCTTAAGAAACCGTTATCCTGGCTCAGAGAACAGCCGGTGGATGCACTGATGGGACTGATTGTCCGTGTGGCGGAGAAATGGGGACAGCAGGAAGCTGCGCTTGCGGGAACGCAGGGGCAGGGGCTGAAATTTCTTGTTTCCTGGTGCCAGGCAGATAATCTTATGCGGATTGCGAACGAAGGGCTGAGAGGAAACCGGCATTACGCGGATGCATTTCTTCCGGCGGATGATACGGGGATACGCTACATGAAAGCCACTTCGAGGGGGCTTGTCTGTCACTGGCTTGCGGGAAACGTGCAGGTGCTCGGGATGTTTGTGCTGATTGAGAGCATACTTTCCAAAAATGTGAATCTGCTGCGTGTTTCTGGCCGGGACGGCGGCGCTTTTGTATCGCTCCTTAAGGCATTTGAGGGAGAGTATTACACGACACCTGCAGGCTATACCATAAAAGGGGATGATCTGCTAAATACGGTTGCGGTTGTTTCATTTGATCATAATGACAGTAAAACGGGGCAGAGGATGTCGCTTCTTGCCGATGTGAGAGTGGCCTGGGGAGGCAGCGAGGCTGTATCGGCGGTAGCCGGCTTTCCTTCCAGGTATGACTGCGAGGATATCATACTCGGCCCGGGGCTTTCCTTTTCCGCTGTGGCGAGGGAGGCAGTGGAGGATGAACGAAAAGCCAGGAAGCTGGCCAGGAAGATCGCGATCGATGCGAGTGTATTTGACCAGACGGGCTGTGCCTCCGCTCACAACGTGTTTGTTGAAAAAGGCGCCGGTATAACGCCGGCAGAGTTTGCCGCTTATCTGGCGGAGGGAATGAAAAAAGCCGCCGGTCAGCTTCCGAAGTCAGATATGACGCCGGAGGAGTTTGCGGCCGTTCATTCTGTAAGAGGTATCTATGATTTTAAGGGAACCGTGTACGGAGATGAGGAATCAGTCTGGACGGTGCTCTACAGTGAGAAGGCAGAGCTTAGTGCGCCGGTATATTCAAGAGTTGTGTTTGTGCACAGTGTGGACAGCCTGGATGACGTGCTTTTGTTTGTTTCCGATAACATTCAGACGATTGGCCTTGCGGCGGAAGGAGAGAAGGCGATGCGGTTTGCTTCAAAGGCAGCGGAGAGAGGCGCAAAGAGATTTCCGGTATGCGGGAAAATGCTGAATTTTGAGTCGCCGTGGGACGGAATGTTTCTTATGGACCGGTTTGTTAAGTGGAGCACGCTGGGCGGCCCGCTTGTGTAAAGGTTTCGGAAAGACTGAGGATGATTATGGAGAAAGCGGCTGGGATCTGCGGAATTGATCATATAGGATATGCGGTGGCGGACATGGATGCAGCAAAAAAAATTTTTTCTGCTCTGGGATATAAAATGTATGAAGATATGACCGATAATTTCAGAGGGGTGAATGTCTGTATGGCAGGTCTGGGGGGGGTAAAAGTCAAATTGCTGGCCCCGCTTCCGAAGGGAAAATCGCCGGTGGACGGATACCTGAAAAAAGTCGGGAGTACTCCGTATCATATCTGCTATGAAGTTGATCATATGGAAGAATGTATAAAAAAGCTGCAGAAATCGGGTTTTATGCTGCTGGGTGAGCCGGCAGCATCCGTACCGCTTGGCGGCGATGTATGTTTTCTTTATTCGGTGGAAATCGGATTGATAGAATTAATTGATTATAAAGGATGCAGAGGGTGAAGAAGGTTAATACAGTTCTTTTTCGGGCAGACGCGAACCCGTCCGTCGGCTTCGGCCACATCATGCGGTGTCTTTCGATTGCAGACGCTGCGAAAGATTTTCATCAGGAGGCGGTGTTTCTCCTTGCGGATACGACCGTGCAGGCGTTGGTCAAAGGGCGCGGTTATCGGACGGTTGTTCTCGGCACGGACTATAAAAGCATGGAGAGTGAAACGGAAAAAGTCGGCGCTGTTATCGAACAATACCATGCAGAAATGCTCCTTGTGGATTCCTATTTTGTGACGGAGCGGTATCTTAATACACTGCGGCATATGTGTAAGCGCGCAGACTGCAGGCTGGTTTACATCGATGACGTTCTGGCGTTCCCCTATCCCTGCGACGTGCTGGTCAATTACAATATCTACGGACCGGACGCCGATTACAGAGGGCTTTACAGAGGGACGACATCACCTGTGCTGCTTCTGGGTACCTCCTTTGTGCCGCTGCGGAAGGAATTTCAGAGCCTGAAATCCCGTGCGGTGCGAAAGCAGGGGAAACATGTACTGGTCTCCACCGGCGGTTCGGATTCGGAGCATATGACGCTGGCGCTTGTGGAGGAAATACGAAAGAACGCAGCGGAGTCTGTCACCTTTCACATGGTAGTCGGGGCGATGAATGCGGACAGGGATGCGATAAGCGTCCGGGCGGAAAAAGTGAAAAACATCGTTCTCCATGAGAACGTGAGCAATATGAGCGAACTCATGCAGGAGGCGGATGCGGCAGTTTCCGCTGCAGGAAGCACCCTTTACGAGCTGTGCGCCGCACAGACCCCGGCGGTCACCTGCATCCTGGCGGATAATCAGATTCCGGGAGCGGAAGGCTTTGCGCGTCACGGGATTCTGAAAAGCTGCGGTGACATAAGAGTGCTCGGGAGCAGGGAGCTCGCGCGAAGACTGGTGCAGGAAGCGGTGAGTCTGTGCGGTCAATATGATGAGCGGCTCCGGATTGCAGAGCGGATGTCAGGCGTGGTTGACGGGCGGGGAGCCGGACGGATTGTCAAAACGATAATTAAGGATAGATATGATACGTGTTTTTAAGAAATTTTACAGACTGTTAAATAAACATCAGAAAAACAGAGTTATTATCCTCTTTTTTATGATGCTGATTGGCGCGTGCTTCGAGGTGCTTGGCGTGTCCATGATGCTTCCGCTTGTCACGGCGGTCATGGACCCGGATATCATAACGGAAAATCCGCTGTGCGCGTGGATATGCGGACGGTTCGGGCTCACGGATCATGTCAGTTTTGTGATCTGGTGTATCCTTGCGCTTGTAATTATTTACGTGGTAAAGGCCGCGTATCTGACGTTTGAGTATTCCATCCAGTACCGGTTCGTGTTTAACAACCGTTTTCTGACGCAGTCGAGACTGATGAAAGCATACCTGAACCGGCCGTATGAATACTTCCTTTCGGCTCAGTCGGGAGAAATCATAAGAATTGTGCAGGAGGATGCAAATAATTCCTTCAACATGCTCACGGTAATACTCGGTTTTGCAACGGAGGCAGTTGTAGCCTGTTCTGTAATCCTTGCCATATTTATTATCAACCCGTTTATGACGGCTTTTGTGGCGGCTGCGCTTATTTTCCTGATTGCGGCAATCGCAAAGGGGCTGAAGCCCCTCCTGCGCCGGGAAGGCCTGGCCTATCAGGAAACCTACGCGGCCACAAACAAGTGGCTCTTACAGTCGATCACCGGCATCAAGGAAGTGAAGGTCACCCGGACGGAGGACTTTTTCCTCGACAACTTCGTAAGGTATGGCCAGAAGATGGTAAACGCCGCCCGCTGGAACAGCACCTTACAGACCATTCCCCGCAACCTGATCGAGCTGGTTTCCGTGTGCTCCATGATGATTGTTCTGGGCATTATGATCGCGATGGGAGAGGAGATGGAGTCGCTGATTCCGTCGCTTTCGGCCTTTGTGATGGCGGCGGTGAAGCTTCTGCCCAGCGCCAACCGGATGCTGGCGGGGATAACGCAGATGACGTTTTATGAGCCTGCGCTGGATAACATGCTGGCGAACCTCGACGTGCTGGAGGAGGAGACGAAGGAAGAGTGCAGGAACGCGGGGACAATGCCGCTCTTGAAGGAGATCCGTTTCTCCGGCATTGACTATACGTATCCCGGCGGGGAGAAAAAGATCTTTGATCATGCAGCCCTGACGATTCCGGTGGGCAGCTCAGTCGGCATTGTCGGCACCTCGGGAGCCGGAAAGACGACTGCGGTTGATATTCTGCTGGGGCTTTTAAAGCCACAGGCAGGACAGATTCTGGCGGACGGTGTGGATGTTTCTTCAAACATGCAGGGGTGGCTTGCGCATATCGGCTACATTCCGCAGATGATTTTCATGCTGGATGATACGATCCGGGAAAATGTCGTGTTCGGGCACAAAAAAGACGGACAGACGGAGGAAGCCCTGTGGGCGGCACTTCGGGAAGCGCAGCTTGCGGATTTTGTAAGGGAGCTGCCGAAAGGACCGGATACGATGATCGGCGAGCGGGGCGTGCGTCTTTCCGGCGGACAGAGACAGAGGATCGGGATTGCCCGGGCGCTTTACACCAACCCGGACGTGCTCGTATTTGACGAGGCAACCTCGGCGCTGGACAATGAGACGGAGGAGGCGATCATGCAGTCCATCCACGCTCTGCAGGGGAAAAAGACGATGATTATTATCGCCCACCGGCTGACGACGATTGAGGGCTGTGATGCGGTGTACCGGGCGCTGGACGGAAAGCTGATACGGGAATGGTGCAAAGGTAATGGACGGGAAGCGTTGCGGTGAACGGTCTGTATTGTCATAAAATCCGCTGTTACCGATACGATTTCTTTTGT
>CATJJD010000274.1 GCA_949740385.1 uncultured Lachnospiraceae bacterium | reverse complement strand
AGCGTCCGGATCGAAGCGGCAGTATGCAACACAGGAGAATACGAAGGGGATGAAGTAGTTCAGCTTTATCTGACCGACAGATATGCGAGCATGACAAGACCGGTAAAAGAGCTGGCAGGCTTTAAGAGAATATCGCTGAAGCCGGGAGAGAGAAAGACTGTGGTGTTTGAGGTTCTGGCAAGCCAGATGGCATTCCTTGACAAAAATATGCGTTGGAAAGTTGAGAAGGGGAGCATCGGTGTGGAGATAGGAAGCTCGTCTGAGGATATCCGGCTTACGGGGGAATATATGGTAAAGAATGACGGATGGATAGAAGGAAGAGACAGGGCATTTTATGCAAAAGCGGCTGTCAGATAGAAACCATGCTTGCCGACTCGGCGTTCGTGGCACTTCTGAAACAGGCGAACACGGATATCCAGGTCTGGGAACGAACATCTGCGCCTGCTATTGATCGAGGCGGCGCGGGGGGATATGCAAGGGAGCCATAGGGCATAAATCCAAGGAATTACGCTCCCGGCAAAACGGGAATCCGGCAGAGGTGATAGCGTATGCAGATAAGGCAAACACGAGGCTGAGAAGCCGGTACTATAGATTCATCCGGCATGGGATGAAGAAAAATGCTGCTGTGGCTGCCATTGCGAGGGAGCGGTAGTGTTAATAAATTACAAAGCCGCTCCCGGCAAAAAGAATCCATTAGATTTATGCCCATTCATGGTGGTAAAAGTAATCTGTTCCATGATCTTAATGTCAAATGGCATGAACAATTCCCTGATCCATTTTACATCGTGGTGCGGGTCTGCCCGACTCAGAAAAATCCATTTCTTTAATCTCACATTCCCGTAATGGACATGAGCCAGAATTTAATATCATGTCACACATATTTTCTGTAGCCCTTTTCCCATTCGGAACAATTCCATTGATAGACCTCACATCCAGCAGTAAATCCTGCACCAAATACAGGAATGAGCTTTTTCTCTACTGCATATTTTACTAATTGCTTTAATACCTTCTTCATATTCTATAATATCTATTTGGTTCATCTTGTACTCCATTCTATTAACATTTAAAGGAACATTATGGAGAATTTATTTTCTTCATGGAAGGCAAAGGCTACTCAAAAAGATATATTCAAAACATAAGGCTGGAAGTCAACCGCATACTCAAAAAAGCTGGTAATAACAACTGAAATTCCTATGCGGACATCTATAATGACTATCTCCTGTTACCGTACTCTGATAAACATCTAAAACAAAAAAGAACTATACTTGGAGTACTTGAACAGTTTGATGTTCATGGTATATTTCCTGGTAGCGGACGACCCCATGCACTGATTGAATGGGATTCTTATCATTTGTTAAATTCAGAGTTCAAAGAATTGATAGAATTCTATTGTTGCCATGAACGGGAACGAGGAAAAAGGTATTGTGGGCGTTCTACCCTCCTTGCGCTGCCCTGTGCTTTTGTTATCCTCTGTTTTGGGTCAAAAAACAGAACGGACACTACAAAACCCGCATTTTTTTAGCTTT
>CATJJD010000273.1 GCA_949740385.1 uncultured Lachnospiraceae bacterium | reverse complement strand
TATAATTCAAAATAACATATATATTACGACGGGAAAGGGGTAGAAAGATGAAACTTAAATATAAGCTTACATTACTGGTTTTGATCCCGATTATCATTCTCGGGGTATGCATCAGTACGGTTTCCTGCTATTTTGCGGAGGAAGCCCTGGCAGTCAGCAACGAAACGCAGCTAAAGGTAGCGGCGGAGGGCTTTGATGAGGATGAGGACGTCAACTCTTATCAGGACAACGGCATTGACATCACGGTGTTTGAGGGGGATACCCGTGTGAAAAGCTCCATTGCGGGGGCTGTCGGGTCGCGGGCGTCCGCCGAGGTGGTGGAGAAGGTTTTAAACGGAGGAGAGAAATATTTCAGCGCGGATGTGAAGGTGAACGGCGAGAGCTATTTCGGTTACTATCTTCCGGTTGAGGGCGGCATGATTTTTGCGGGGAAGCCGAAGGCGGAGGTGGACGCGGTAATCAGACAGCTCATGTTTTTCATCCTGGCTGTGTCTGCTGCCGTGATGGTCGTAATCACCATCATTTCGTTCATTATGGTTAACAAGATTGCAAAATCCATTATAAGCGCCAGCAGGACCGTGAACTTTGTGGCGGGCGGCAATCTCACATGCGAGGTCGCGGAAATGTCCGGAAAAGACGAGGTTGCGGACATGAACAACCATGTGAAAAATATGGTTGATAATTTGAAGACGATGATTACGAAGACGTCCACGGTAAGTCAGGGAATGCAGCGCTCGGTGGAGGATCTTCACTCCACGGCGAACTCCACACTGAGCGCCAGCAGGGAGATCGCAAAGGCGATTGAGGACGTGGCGTACAACAACACGAAGCAGGCGGGAATTGCAAGCGACATTGCATCCAGTCTGGACGTGATGCAGCAGATGTCGTCGGAAATCACGTCCAGCGTAAGTGACATTGAGAGCTGTTCGGCGGATCTGACGGAAAACTGCAATATTATGAGGGCGAAGATCGAGGCAACCCACAACAGCAGCGAGCTGATGTCCGGCAGTGTCATAAGCATCAAGGAGAAAATCGACGCAACCAACAAAGTAATTGCGAAAATGTCCGAAATTCTCGAGAGTATCGAGGAAATCTCCGCGCAGACAAAGCTTCTGTCCTTAAATGCATCCATCGAGGCGGCAAGGGCCGGGGAGGCAGGAAGAGGCTTTTCGGTTGTCGCAGACAGCATCAGCAAGCTCTCCGGGGACACCGCGGAGGAGCTTGAGCGGATCAGGGAAATTATTTCCAATATCACGCAGGACTTTCGTGCATGCGAGGACTGCATTGACGATGTTGTCGGCAACAACACGGAGAATATGCGGGATATTGCGGAGGTCATCGAATCCTTCCGGAGCGTCAATCTTGCTATCGAGAGCACGTCCGAGCAGGTGAACGTCATAAGCCGCGCGGTCACCGAAACCAGCGGGCAGATTGCGGAGATGGCAAAGGAAGTGGAGGTACTGGGAAGCATGTCCGAGAGCAACGCTGCGGCCAGCGAGGAGGTCAACGCGTCCGTGCAGGAGCTCACGGCTCTCATGCATTCGGTGGATTCCAGCTCCGAGGAGCTTTCGGAGGAAGCCAGCAGCCTGATGGAAGCACTTTCCGTATTCAAATACTAAACTTTGGGCTTGTAAGCCCATAAGAAAAATAGTACAATAACCTTAGTTGAAATGAGGAGGCGGTAAGCGAATGAAAAAGTTTGTTGCATGTCTGATGGCATGTCTGATGGCAGTTTCAGTAATCGGAGTACAGCCGGAGCCGGTGCGGGCGGATCTGCCGCCGGAGACGAATGTGCTTGAGCTGACGACGACTGCCAGTTCACTGAACTTAAACGATGAGGTGACCCTGACGCTCAATCTCAAGGGGAGTGTGTCGGCATATGAGCTGAGAGGGTACCTGAAGTTCGATCCGGAAGTGTTCTACGATCCGAACCTGAGAGATTTTCCGAAGGATGTGTACGGATATTATGAGTCCGGATCAAGAGAGTGTGTATTTTACAAATTCAATTCAAACACCGGAACGTCTGCGGGCAGCAGCACACTGCCTTCGGGCAAGCTGTGTACCATATCGCTTCAGGTGAAGAAGGCTGTGAACGAGACGGAGATCGGGTTTGAATTTGCCAGATTTGTCGACAGCTCCGGCAATGTGATCCGGTATGCGAACGATACGACCCGCAAGCTGACAAACACCAAGGGCAAGGAAATCGAGCTTGCGCCGGCTACCATCACAGGCAGCAGTACGGTCACGGTTCCGGTTCGTTTTCTCAAAAATCCGGGCTTCCGCTCGCTGACGCTTAAGGCTACATACGATTCCACAAGACTTGCCTTTGCGGCGGTGGAGAACGCAGACTCCAAGATACGGATCGGCTCCACATCGGCGGGAACCGGGGTGGTCACGGTGGATGTTCTGTCGGGCGACGGGCAGACGAGCGAGGATTATAAGGGCACCGCAGTGGTGGTAAATCTTATTTTCCGGGTCGTAAAGCCCACAAACACCGGCTCGAATTCCTCAAACAGTAACGGAATCCAGAATCCGCGCTACACAAACATCGACCTGTCGCTGGAGAATGTGCGGGACAAATTCGATGATACGAGTGACGTCACCACCGAGAGCTCCTTCAAGACGACGGGGGCGAGAGTCAATGTGATTTTATCGGATGCGCAGCTGATAGGCGATGTGAACGGCAACAATAAGATCGATCTGGTGGACGCGCTCTACGTGATTCAGTATTATAATAAGGAACGGACGCTGACATCCGTGGAGTACGCGGCGGCGGACGTGAACAGGGACGGGCAGGTAAATCTTGTGGATGCGCTGCGCATTCTGGAGTACTACAACGGAAAAATTACTTACCTCTGATGGGAGAAAACGGTATGTATTGTAAAAAATGTGGGAGAGAGATCTCGGATGACGCCGTTATATGCGGATACTGCGGCGCTTTGGTGAATGCCGGGACCGGGACAGATCAGCCGGGAACGCAGGGCGTGTACGGGGAGAAGGATCCGCAGTACAGGGGGCAGGCAGACGGAAATCCCGGCTATAACGATTACCGGACAGCCGGGCAGGCAGACGGAAATTCCGGCTACGGCGGTTACGGAATGAACGGTCAGGGCTACGGTGCTCCGGTTACGCCGATGGACGGCGGAGCGGTGGGCATGGCAGTCACGTCCCTTGTGCTCGGCATTGTCTCGCTTCTTATTGTGTGCTGTGTGAATATCTGGTGGATCACCACACTTGTGGCCATATTCGGCATTGTGTTCGGTGCGATTTCCCTCGGAAAGCATATGGGCGGAAGAGGGATGGCCATTGCGGGCATTGTCTGCAGCATTGTGACGCTGGTTTTCGAGCTGCTCCTGATCATTATCGGCATCAGCGTATTCGCCTCGTTCTTTTCGGCGTTTTTACAGTGAGAGACATTTGCCGGGAATAACGGATATAACCACAGGTTATAATATTTATATTGCTTGACAGATACAGATTATAGTATTATGATAAAATAGAATTTGACAGAAAGTGGTGGATTTGGGATGCGAAAAGAGGCATTATCGCTTTTAGTGGAGAACAATCCCGGTGTGACGAGCCGTATTTCCGGCCTTTTCAGCCGCAGGGGCTACAATATTGACAGCTTTTCTTCCGGCGTTACGGCGGACCCGCGCTATACGAGAATCACAATCGTCGCAAGCGGCGACGAGCAGATTCTGGAACAGATCGAAAAGCAGCTGGAGAAGCTGGAGGACGTGCTGGCCATCAAAAAGCTTGAGCCGGGATTTTCGGTAACGAGGGAGCTGATTCTCGTGAAGATCCGTGCGAAGGACACGGAGCGTCAGGCGGTCATGAACGTGACCGAGATTTTCCACGGGAAGATCGTGGACGTGACGCACGATTCCATGGTGATCGAGCTGGTGGGGCACCAGGATAAGCTGGATGCCTTTCTGGACCTGCTAAAGGGGTACGAGATACTTGAGCTTGCGCGCACCGGCATCACCGGTCTGACGAGAGGCTCTGCGGATGTGAAGTTCCTGGATTAACCGCCGCCTGTTTTGTCAACACACAAAGAGTAAATAACATATATCAGGAGGACAGTCAGATGTCAGAAGCAAAGATTTACTATCAGGAGGACTGCAATCTCTCGCTGCTGGAGGGAAAGACGATCGCGGTGATCGGCTACGGCAGCCAGGGGCATGCCCATGCGCTCAACGCAAAGGAGTCCGGCTGCAACGTCATTATCGGCCTTTACGAGGGAAGCCGTTCATGGGATAAGGCGGTAAAGCAGGGATTTGAGGTATTTACGGCGGCGGAGGCTGCGAAGAAAGCCGACATCATCATGATACTGATCAACGATGAGAAGCAGGCCGATCTGTATAAGAAAGATATTGAGCCGAATCTTGAGGCGGGCAATATGCTTATGTTCGCACACGGCTTTAACATTCATTTCGGCTGCATTGTTCCGCCGGAGAATGTGGATGTGACGATGATTGCGCCGAAGGGACCGGGACATACGGTTCGCTCCGAGTACCAGGTAGGCAAGGGTGTTCCGTGTCTTGTGGCGGTGGAGCAGAATGCTACCGGAAAAGCGCTTGATCTTGCACTGGCTTATGCCCTGGCAATCGGCGGGGCGAGAGTGGGCGTCCTTGAGACGACCTTCCGCACGGAGACAGAGACGGATCTCTTCGGAGAGCAGGCGGTTCTCTGCGGCGGTGTCTGCGCGCTGATGCAGGCCGGCTTTGAGACGCTCTGTGAGGCGGGCTATGATCCGAGAAACGCATATTTTGAGTGTATCCATGAGATGAAGCTGATTGTTGATCTCATTTACCAGTCAGGCTTTGCGGGAATGCGCTACAGCATCTCAAACACCGCGGAGTACGGCGACTATGTCACGGGCCCGAAGATCATCACAGAAGATACGAAAAAGGCGATGAAGAAGATCCTTTCCGATATTCAGGACGGTTCTTTCGCGAAAGAGTTCCTGCTTGACATGTCTCCGGCGGGCAGACAGGTACACTTTAAGGCGATGCGCAAGCTTGCTTCGGAGCATTCGTCCGAGAAGGTCGGAGAGGAGATCCGCAGACTTTACAGCTGGAACAACGAAGAGGATAAGTTCATCAACAATTAATTTCCGGGGATCTCATACGGGGCTCTGCACTTTGCAAGCCCCGATTTTGCTATGTTTGTTATAATTATTGGGGAGGGGCCATGCACATACAAATTCAGTTTTGCAGTATGGCAGTTATGGTAATATTGCTGTATCTGTTTCTGCGGCAGAAGCAGGTGGGGCTGTTTTCAGAGCAGGTGTTTCTTGGCACGCTTATTGTTACAATGATCAGCGCTGCATCAGACATTGCGACATCCGCTGTGTATTACTGCAGGGACACAGCAGTACCCGGCCTGTGGGAGGTTGTGTGCAGGTGCTGTCTCGTGTCGGTTGTGTGGGTGAGCAATGCGGCGCTTGCCTACACCATTGCCGACCTGTTTCCGGAGAAGAAATACCGCCGCTACATGCGGGGAGCCATACCGTTTGTCGCAGCGGAGGCTTTTTTTGTCTGTCTGCTTCCGCTTGAATGCCGCGGAAACGGTGACGCAGGATACACGGCGGCCGGAGCGGCGGCTCTGTTTGCCTGCGGGCTTGCGGCGGCCGGTTTTCTGGCGACGGTGTTTGTGCTGGTGCGATTTGCCGGCAGAATCGACCGAAAGAAACGGAGAGCGGTCGCGGTCTGGATGGTTCTTGTGGCAGCTGCTGGGGCCGTGCAGTTTATCAACCGGGAAATTTATCTGACCGGACTGGCCAACGGACTCGGCATGATGACGCTGTACTGTTCGCTGGAAAATCCGGACAATCATGTGGACCATGCTTTCGGCTGTTTTCACAACCATGTGTTTGCACGTTATCTGAATCAGTGCTATGAACGGAAGCTTTCCCGGAGTGTTATGTTTATCTCCTTTATCAATGAGAGACAGCGCAATATTGAGCCGGACTATATGGACATGTGCATGCATCAGCTGATTTCCTGGCTTGTGGACAATTCCAATGCCAGAGTTTTTCGCAGCGTCGAGCAGGAAGTGGCGCTTGTCTTCCCGAATATGTCCGATATGAGCAGGACATTCGCCAGCATACAGGAGACGTTTTATTACGATCAGTTTTACCGGCAGAGCGGTGTGCCGGACGAGAGCACCATCGAGTTTCCGGCGTCCCTGTTCATCCTGTTTCCGGATACGCTCATTGTGGACAGCATGGGCGAGATTATGACGATCCGCCGGATGCTGTACTCGGAGAACCGCAATATTACTACGTCTCTCGTCAGCTATGTGAACCGGAAGATTCTGGAGGATATGTGGCACCGGGATGTGGTTATGGGGGAGATCATTCAGGCGCTGGACGAGGACCGGGTGGAGGTGTTTTTCCAGCCGACCTATGCGGCGAAAGAGGAACGCTTTGTGTCGGCGGAAGCGCTTGCGCGGATCAAAAACAGGGACGGCACATATATGCCGCCGAATGTTTTTATCCCGGTGGCGGAGGAGACCGGGCTGATCTCAAGGCTTGGCCGGCGGGTGTTTGAGAAGGTGTGCGTTTTTCTGCGGGACAACGACATACAAAGGCTTGGCATCGGCTGGCTGGAGGTTAATCTGTCGGGGATACAGTGTGAGGAGCGCAACCTGGCGGAGCACTATCTGGAAATAATGAAGCATTACGGGGTGCAGCCGCGGCTTCTGAACCTGGAGATCACGGAGACCGGTTCCGTCAGCGCGAAGAACACGCTGCTCAAAAATATGAACCAGCTGATTGCTCAGGGCGTGTCTTTCTCGCTGGATGATTTCGGCAACGGACACTCGAATCTGAACTATATGATCGACATGCCGGTGTCCGCCATGAAGCTGGACACCCATATGATTCAGGGATATTTTACCGAGCCGAGGGCACGGGTGGTTGTGCAGTCTACGATAAGACTCGCCCACGAGCTGGGTCTGTCCGTGGTGGCGGAGGGCGTGGAGTCACGGGGACAGTTCGACGAGATGGTGCGTCTTGGCGTGGACTATATACAGGGGTTTTATTTCTCGAAGCCGCTGCCTGCGGATGAATACCTGAAATTTGTTGCGGCGGCCGGTGAAAGACAGACGACAGAACAATAATTTGAGAGTAAAGAGGCTAAAAGAATGGCAGAAGTGTATAACCATAAGGTAGTTGAGAAAAAATGGCAGGCGTACTGGCAGGAGCATGAAACCTTTCGGACGGACGTGTGGGATTTTACGAAACCGAAATATTATGCGCTCGACATGTTCCCGTATCCGTCCGGCGTGGGACTCCACGCCGGACATCCGGAAGGGTACACGGCAACAGACATTATGTCAAGGATGAAGCGGATGCAGGGCTACAACGTACTCCATCCCATGGGATATGATTCATTCGGACTTCCGGCGGAGCAGTATGCGGTCTCCACGGGAAATCATCCGTCGGGATTTACGCAGGATAACATTCAGACTTTCTCAAAGCAGCTGAGAGAGCTGGGCTTTGACTACGACTGGTCGAAGATGGTTGCGACCTCGGATCCGAAGTTCTATAAGTGGACCCAGTGGATCTTTAAGAAGCTCTATGAGGCGGGATATGCGAAGTATATCGACATGCCGGTAAACTGGTGCGAGGAGCTTGGCACCGTGCTCTCCAACGACGAGGTGATCGACGGAAAATCGGAGCGGGGCGGCTATCCGGTTGTGCGAAGGAATATGAAGCAGTGGGTGATCGACCAGGCGGCCTTTGCGGAGGAGCTTTTAGAGGGACTGGAGGAGATAGACTGGCCGCAGTCCACGAAGGAGATTCAGAAGAACTGGATCGGAAAGAGCACCGGTGTGGAGGTGGATTTTGAGATTGTGGGAGGCGGCTCCTTCTCTATCTTTACGACCTGTATTGAGACTGTTTACGGCATCACTTTTATGGTGCTTGCGCCGGACGGGGACATTGTCAGGGGGCTTTTGGACCGGGTGGAGAACCGGGATGAGGTGCAGGCCTACATCGACGAGACGCTAAAAAAGAACGATATGGACCGCACGGAGCTAAATAAAACAAAGTCCGGCTGTATGTTAAAGGGACTTTATGCGGTCAATCCGGTTAACGGAAAAGAGGTTCCGCTCTTTATCGGAGATTTTGTTCTTGCGAGCTACGGCACCGGGGCGGTCATGGCAGTTCCGAGCCATGACCAGCGTGATTTCGAGTACGCCAGAGCTCACGGCATCGGCATGATACAGGTAATAGACGGCGGTGACGTGTCGGAACACGCGTTTGAGAAGCAGGATTATCTGGGCAGAGGCTGTAAGCTGATCAACTCCGAAGAGTTTACGGGGCTTACCGTGGAGGAGGCGAAGGAGGCCATCACGGTGAAGCTGGAAAATGCCGGCGTTGCCAGACGAAGAGTCAACTATCATTTCCGGGAGTGGATTTTTGCGAGACAAAGATACTGGGGCGAACCGGTTCCGTGCGTCTATAAGGAGAACGGGGACATTTATTTCCTGCCGGACGAGGAGCTTCCGCTGATTCTGCCGGAGCTGGACGACTATAAGGGAAAGAACGGCAGGGCACCGCTGGAGAACGCCGCAGAGTGGAAGCAGTACGACCGAAACGGCGTAACAGGCGTCAGAGAGACGTCCACGATGCCGGGCTCTGCCGGCTCCTCCTGGTACTACATGCGCTACATCGACCCGGACAACGAGGAGGTCTTTGCGGACCAGAAGCTGCTTGCCCACTGGCTTCCGGTGGATCTGTATGTGGGAGGCCCGGAGCATGCGGTGGGCCATCTGATCTACTCCCGCATCTGGAACCGTTTTCTGTATAACCAGGGGCTCTCACCGGTGAAGGAGCCGTTTCAGAAGCTGGTGCAACAGGGGATGATTCTCGGGGAGAACGGCATCAAGATGGGCAAGCGCTACCCGGAATTTGTGGTGAATCCAAGCGACATTGTGGAGGAGTTCGGCGCGGACACGCTGCGTCTCTACGAGATGTTTATGGGGCCGCTTGAGGTGTCAAAGCCGTGGAACTCCAACAACGTGCAGGGTGCAAAGCGGTTTATCAACCGGGTGTGGAAGTTCTTCAGCGAGCCGGAGAATCTTTCGGATGCCCCGGAGGGTGCGCTCACGAAGATCTACCACCAGACCGTGAAGAAGGTGACGGGAGATTTTGAGGCGCTGGCATACAACACGGCCATCAGCCAGATGATGATTTTTGTGAATGAGGTGTATAAGGAGGGCGTCTGCCCGCGGGTGTACGCGGAGAACTTTGTGAAAATGTTTTCCTGCATCTGTCCGCATGTGAGCGAGGAGATCTGGGAGAAGATGGGGCATGGGGAAACCATCGCCTACGAGAGCTGGCCGTCCTTTGACGAGGCGCTGACCGTCGAGCTGACGGTGGAGATCGCGGTGCAGATCAACGGAAAGACCCGCGCGACAATCAATATCGGAAAGGACGATCCGAAGGATGCGGTGATCGAGAAGGCGAAGGAGAGCGTGAAGGACAGGCTCACCGGAAACCTGGTGAAGGAGATCTATGTTCCGGGCAAGATCGTAAACCTTGTGGTGAAGTAGAGGGCGATACCCCGCGCATAGACTGCGCGGGGTATATGTTTTGCCGAAAATGCATACAATAGACCTATGAGTTACAATTTCTTTACTTACGAGAGCAGACTGCCGGAGGGCGCTGGCTTTGGCATGTTTGGTTCCCGGCATGTGCTGTGGCTTTCGGCTCTCGGGCTTTTTTCTTTCTGTCTGCTGCGGCTGTACCGGCGGCTGCCGGAGTCCGGAAAGCGGGTGTGGGAGCGCGCCGTGGCCTTCTCGACGGCAGCGCTTATTGTTGTGCGGTGCATCTACGTGGCGGCGGTGAATGCGCCTTTTTTGTATGAGCTGCCGATTCATCTCTGCAGCGTGACCGGCGCACTCTGCGCGCTCCACTGTGTGACCGCGGCGGAGTGGGCCGGGCAGGTGATCTATGCCATCGGCCTGCCGGGGACGGTTCTGGCGCTTATGTTTCCGGACTGGGGCAGCTATCCGGCGGTCCACTTTGTCACGGCGGAGGGCTTTTTGTTCCACACGGGAATCGTGCTCTACGCCGCAGGCCAGCTTTACAGCCGAAGGATCACTCCCGACAGAAAAAAGCTGTGGCAGGTGTTCGCATTCCTCGCGGCCTACATGGCGCCGGTCTATGTCTTTGACCGGGCCTTCGGCGTAAATTACATGTTTTTGAACAATCCGTCGGACGGTTCTCCGCTGGAGCTTCTTCTTCGGCTGTTTGGAAAAAACGGGTATCTGCCGGCCTATGTACTGCTGATTTTGCTGTGCGTGTACGTGATGGTGGCCTGCTACGGCCGTCTGCGGCGGTAGCGCTATTTTTTGAGTACGTGGGGCGGCAGTGAAGGGTCGCTGCCCTTTAGCTTTTGCATGCCGCGCTGGATGGCGTCCTTTGAGTCGCGCCAGTCGGCATCCTTGTTTTTGTAGTCGTATTTCTCGATAAACCAGGACACGTCCTCTGTGATGCGGCTGAAATTCTCCCGCATAAGAGGCAGCATGACACGGTAAAATTCCTCACGCTCCTGCGCAGGCAGCGCCGAATCCGCCGTCTCGCAGAGCACGGCGAAGTGGGTCAGGCAAAAGCCCTTCGTCTCCGCCACCTGTCTGCGGAAATCCGGATCGGTTTTGTACATGTGAAAAAATGTTTTCATGTAGGCAAGGAAGGTGTTTTTTACGCTTGTGCATATGAAGCAGGAGCTGTCCCGCCGCCTGATCCAGTCTGCAATGCTGTTGCCCTTTGTCTCTTTTTTGCCGAAAATGCCGCCTTTTTTGCCTGCAGAGTCGGGCTTAAAGTTTTTGAACTCCCTGTCCATCTCCTCCAGGTGTCGCATGTAGAGCGTTTTTAAGATCCAGGCGTTGCCGAGGGAGTTGCCGTAGTCGAACATTTTTTTGAAGTGAGCCCGGCAGAAGCCCTCCCGGTCGGTCATATCCCGGATATCCGCCTCCATGTAGGAGGCGCCGTGACCAAGCACGAAATCCATCATGTGTTCCTCGGTTTTCCGTTCGATGTAGCAGAGGCTGCACTCGCCCGCGTTGGCCATTGCGTCGGCAATGGGTATGGTGTGAAGCTGTTCTTTCATAGATCCTCCTTTTCGCCGCCGTTTTCTTTGTCAGCGGCCATGTAGTTCATATAAAACCGGATAAAAGCCTGCAGCGACCGGGAGTGTCCGCTGTTTTCCCGCCAGGCGAAGCCGACCTCGCGGCAGGGAATCGGAACAGGAGGCGGAATCTCCACGAGTGTTCCGTTGGACAGCTCCTTTTGAACAAAGCTTCGGATGACGCAGGCTACGCCCACACCGATTCTGGCGAAGTCGATCAGCAGATCCATGTTGGATATGTCGATGGCCTCCGCAGTGGAAATCTGGTTCCGCTGCAGGTAGTCGTCGATGCAGAGCCGGGACATATTGTTTTTGTCCAGGAGCATGAGGGTGGCGTTCTCTAATATCTCGTCCTCCGGCACTCCCCGCTTTTTCAGGTTGCGGATGTAGTCCGCACTCGCGACGAAGGTGGCCTCAATGTCCGAAAGATGCTGGAAATGGATGCCCCGCAGTGTGGCCGGTCTGCCGATGAGCCCGATGTCGATGCGGTTTTCCTCGATGAGCCGCAGCGTTTCGTTGGTGGACTGGCAGTTGATGGAAATGCGCACGTAGGGGTTGAGACGTATGAACTCCTTGAGGCACGGCAGCAGCATGTGTCTGCACAGTGCGGCGCTGACACCGATCTGCAGGCGGCCCACCCCAAGCTCAATGGAGCGCTTCAGCCGATCCTCTCCGAGGCTTAAAGTCTCGAAGGCATCTTTTACATGGCTGTAGAGCAGGGTGCCCTCATCCGTCAGGACAACGCCGCGGGAGCTTCTGGAGAAAAGCTTGCACTCCAGGCCTTCTTCCAGCTTCTGAATGCACTTGCTGATGGCCGGCTGGCTGATGTAGAGCTCTCTGGCCGCCTTTGAAATGTTGCCGGCGTTTGCGACGGTGTAGAAAATCCAGTACGATGACAGATTCTGAATCATTGGTTCCTCCTTGCCGTAGTGATGTCTCAAGTATAGCATGAAATCAGGTTATGGTAAATATGTATATTATGTATTTCATTTATAAAATCAGGTGTGTTACAATGCTGACATACTGAAAAAAGACAGGAGGAACAGATGTAAGATGGGAATGACAATGACGCAGAAAATTCTCGCCGCCCACGCGGGGCTGGAATCGGTTACGGCAGGGCAGCTGATTGAGGCGGAGCTGGATCTTGTTCTGGGAAATGACATTACGTCCCCGGTGGCGATACATGAGATCGAAAAGATGAAGGCGGACGGCGTATTTCATAAGGATAAGATCGCGCTTGTGATGGATCACTTTGCGCCCAACAAGGATATTAAGTCGGCTCAGCACTGCAAGTGTGTGCGGGAGTTTGCCGCAAGACATGAGATCACGAACTATTTTGACGTGGGGGAGATGGGAATCGAGCACGCGCTTTTGCCGGAGAAGGGACTGGTTGTGGCGGGGGGCGTGGGGATCGGCGCGGGCTCCCACACATGTACTTACGGCGCGCTGGGCGCTTTTTCCACCGGCGTCGGCAGCACGGATATGGCCGCGGGCATGGCGACGGGGAAGGCCTGGTTTAAGGTACCGTCGGCGATCCGCTTCAGCATTGTCGGAAAGCCCGGCCGGTGGGTCAGCGGAAAGGACGTGATTCTTCATATTATCGGCATGATCGGGGTGGACGGGGCGCTCTACCGTTCCATGGAGTTTGTGGGGGAGGGGCTTAAGTACCTTTCCATGGACGACCGCTTCACGATCGCAAACATGGCCATCGAGGGCGGCGCAAAGAACGGCATTTTCCCGGTGGACGAGCAGACTGCGGATTACATGAAGGCGCACTCTGTGCGGGCGTTTACCGCTTACGAGGCGGATGCCGACGCGGTGTACGACGAGGAGTACACGATTGATCTCAGTGTGCTTAAGCCT
>CATJJD010000272.1 GCA_949740385.1 uncultured Lachnospiraceae bacterium | reverse complement strand
CCACAAACAACTCCACAAAATCGGAGCCGGAAATACTGAAAAACGGCACGCCCGCCTCCCCGGCCACCGCCTTTGCCAGAAGCGTCTTACCGGTTCCCGGAGGCCCCACAAGCAGGACTCCCTTCGGAATCCTGGCGCCCAGGTTCGTGTACTTGCGGGGATTTTTCAGGAAATCCACCAGCTCCTCCAGCTCCTCCTTCTCCTCTCTCAGCCCCGCCACGTTGTCAAAACGCATCTGATTGTCCTCGTCCGTGGAGAGCTTCGCGCGGTTTTTGCCGAAATTCATCATTTTCCCGCCGCTGTTGCTGGCGGCAGCATTGTTGTTCATAATGAGAAAAAGGATAAAGAAGGCGCCGAAAATCAGAAGATACGGCAGCAGCGTCATAATCCAGCTCTCCGACGGCACATCCGCAAGGATGTAGTCGCTGTAGCCGTTCTCCTCCATCAGCGTCTGAATCTCGTTGACGTTCGAGGCGTACAGCGACGTCTGTGTCCCGTTCTTGAGCGTAACGCGCAGGCTCCCGGTCGGAATCTCCCGGTTCTGCACAACCGTGACGCCGGTGACGTTGCCCTTTTGCAGATCCTTCACAAACTGCGCCTTCGTGTACGAGCTCGTCGCACTGCTGCCGCTGAGCCAGAACCAGATCAGCACCACAAGCAGAATCAGTACGCCGTAGATGCCGAAGCCCCGGTAATTACTTCGATTATTAGTATTCAATGTCCTATTCTCCTATTCCTCAACAAAGCCAATATATGGCAGATTGCGATACCTCTGGTCGTAGTCCAGGCCAAAGCCCACAACGAACTTGTCCGGAATCTCAAATCCCGTATAGTCTATGTCCAGCCCCTCCACCACACGCCGGTCCGGCTTATCCAGAAGCGTGCACAGCGAAAGCGTCTTCGGGCTTCGGCTCTCAAACAGGGAGAGCAGGCGGCTCATCGTGAAACCGGAGTCCACAATGTCCTCCACGATAATCACATTCTCGCCGTCGATGGAGTGCTCCAGATCTCTCTTTACATTGACAACCCCCGACGAGCGCGTGGACGCGCCGTAGCTGGACACCTGCATGAAATCCATCGTCATCGGCAGCTCTATCCGCTTCGCCAGCTCCGTTGTAAAAAAGACAGAGCCCTTCAGAATGCATACCAGATACACCGACTCGCCACGGAAACGCTCCGTAATCTCTGCGCCGATCTCCGCAATTCGCCTGTTCAGCTGTTCCTCTGTCAGGTAAACTTTAATGTTGTGCTTTTTGCTGTAATCCATCCTCTTCTCCTCCTTGGTATACAATCTCGACAATCGTGCGCGTGGATTCTGTGATCATGCCGCTTCGCCCCATGCGCCCGCCGATCACCCACAGCACCTCGGCCCCCTGCGCCATAACGGGAATCCTGTCCCGTTCGGGAGGCGGCACCTTCCGGTCAATAAAATAGCGCTCCAGCTTCTTTCTGTGCCCCGCCCCGTCCATCACGAAATAGTCTCCGCTCTCACGGTTCCGAATGGAAAAACCATCTTTAATCTTATCATAATCAAACCATTTCGTATACATTTTCCCGGAAATTTCTGTCCTTTTTCCGTCACCGGGAAATGCCCGGAGCAAAAACTGCGCCCCGTCCTCCCCAAAAGGCACCAAAAGCCGTTCGGAATCAGCGACGCAGGCAAGAAGCGCGCCGGCGGAAACGAACTGCCCGGGCTGCTTTTTCCCCGGCACAGCCTCTCCCCTGCGCAGGCAGACGCCCCCGTAGACGCGATGCGCCCAGATCCCGCCCGGCAGCTGAACGCGCCTTCCGCACTGCAGCCGAAAGAGCTCCCCCACCGCTTCAATGTGCACCGCTCCGATATCCCGCTTCGCCCCGGCAGCCTCCGCAACCGCCCGGTGTATAATCCGCTGCGCGATCACCTGCGGCAGCGAAAAAAGCGGCTCCGCAGAAAGAAACCATTCCGCTTCTCGTCCACATCCGCGGCATTTCACTACATTCTCATACGCCCGCCCGGTCTCCTCCTCCACATAGTCCCGCAGCTCCCAAAGCCGCTCCGCCGTCCGGTTCATATGAGCCACTGCCTTTTTGTTCACTCTGACAAGCTCCGGCAAAACAAGATGACGTATCCGGTTTCGGCTGCAGGCCAGGACGGCGTTGGTAGAATCCTCGCAGTATGACTGCCCCCGCTCCGTTAAAAATTTCTCAATCTCCGGACGGCTCTCCCCCAGCAGAGGCCTGATGAACACGGTTCCCGCCTCGTCCGTCCGCACCGCCGGCATGCCGCACAGACCGTCCAGTCCGCTTCCTCTGACCATATGAAAAAGCATGGTCTCCGCGTTGTCCTCCATATGGTGCGCAAGGGCCACCCGCACAGAGCCCATGCGGCCCGCCTCCTGCGCAAACGCCCGGTAGCGCAGAATCCTGGCCGCCTCCTCCTCCCCCAAAGAGTTTGCATCGGCATAGGCAGGCACGTCGACCCTTACAACCGAGCAGGGAATCTGCTGATTCCTGCAGAACGCCTCCGCAAACGCGGCATCTCTCAGGCTCTCGCCTCCGCGGATTCCGTGCTCCACATGCACGGCAGACAAAGAAAAGCCCATGCGGGCGGACAGCTCCTTTAAAACAAGGCAGAGGCACACGGAATCCGCGCCGCCGGACAGACCGACCAGCACCGTATCCCCCGCACATACCATATTCCGCTGTTCCATAAATCTGCCCGTCCGCTCTATCATCATTTCTCCCAAATACCCGTCACGAGAACCGTCATATCATCCATCGCATGTCCTCCGGTAAAGAGGAGCACCCGCTCCAGAATCGTCCTGGCCAGCACGCCGGCGTTGTCTGTATGGATGTCGCTTATGATCTCCGCAAGCTTTTCCTCCGGATTCTTTACATGTAAATATTCTAAC
This sequence comes from uncultured Lachnospiraceae bacterium, assembly GCA_949740385.1. Taxonomy (GTDB): domain Bacteria; phylum Bacillota; class Clostridia; order Lachnospirales; family Lachnospiraceae; genus Roseburia. The sequence continues at coordinate 10,255 of CATJJD010000272.1, read as the reverse complement.
ACACCATCCGTCACCATTACAAGAAAATCTCCGTCCCGCATGTACCTTTTCTCCGGCTCGGCCTCCTGGGCCATATCGGCCCCCGCCGGAAGAGACGCAGACCGGATGCAGTCCGTCTCTCCGCCGGAGCGGATAAAGGAGGCCGCCGCCCCGATTTTCGTGAGGGCAAGCTCCCCTGTGTAGAGATCCAGCGCCGCAAAATCCAGCGTGGAAAAGGAATTGTCGTCCCCCTGCATGACCATCGCCGAATTCATCATACGGATCGCCGTCTCCTGCCGAAAGCCCGCCTCCATGAATTTCTCCATGAGATCCACCACGAGATCGCTCTCCTTGCCGGCCGCAGGCCCCGACCCCATCCCGTCCGACAGGCAGACATGGTACGTCCCGTCCTCCAGCGTAAAGAGGGAGAAATTGTCTCCGCTCACGGTCTCTGTGTCCTTTTTCTGTCCCGCCGCCCCGGACAGAGCATAAAATTTCGTGTCCTCGTACACCGTCACCGGCGTCGGCTCCCTGGTCAGAATGCTTCTGGCGTCCTTTCCCAGCCGCAGGCTCATGCCGGTGGCCCGCTCCAGCGCCTGCACGTAATTGCGGGTCGGTATGCCGCCGCCCCACTTGCTGGCCACGTAAGCCGCAACGGACCTGCGCTGATGCTCGTCCTCGTAGATATGTATCCGGGACGCCACAAGCCCCCGCTCCCCCGCCTCAAAGCCGATGCGCGCCAGAAGCACCTTCGACCGGGCGTCCAGGCAGCGCCTCTGCCCCCAGTCCTGCAGCAGGTCGGACATGGCGTCCAGCTGCTCTGCGATTACCATCCGGTTTTCCTGCAGCCTCCGGTACCAGGCCTCGTTCAGCTCCATCCGGGAAAATGCCCAGATCGCCTCCTCCACCATACCGGAGTACCGGGGGCATTCCTCCATATAATTTTTCACCAGAATCTCTTCCTTCGGACTGTGGGCCACCACCGCCGCCAGCATCCGCCGGATCTTTTCCGGCAGCCCGTTCTCCTCCTGCTCCCAGCAGATGGCGCAGCCGTCGCAGGAAGCGCACAGCTTTCCCGTAATCTCCTGCTCCAGCGCAGCCACACTCTCGCGGCCGGACATTCTGTCGTTTTTCGGGCGGCTCATCTGCGCAAAGGCTACCGACAGCCCGTCCACCGCCTCCGCAAAGGCGTCGATTCTGCCTCTGTCGTACCTCTCCTCCGCCTCCGTCAGCGCCTCTGTCCGCTGCCCTGCAGGAGACATGCTCTTTCCAAGCTCCGAGGCCATCTGCAGCACATAGTAGAGAATCACCGTTGCGCCGAACACCAGCACGCCCTCGCACAGTCCGAGAATCAGCTCGTTTCGGTCCATCCTTGTCAGCGCCATGCCGGAACAGTTCATGGCCGCCGCGGTCAGTCCGGCAATCATCCCCGCAGCCCACCCGCTGCAGCGCCGGTTCGCCCACAGATAAAACCGGATGCCGACGCCCACCACAAGCAGTACAAACAGATATTTTACCGCTCCTGCCAGCGGCATGCAAAATCCCATACCGGCAAATATTCCTGTGTACAGCAACAGGTTTTTCTTCTGCTGCAGACAGCAGACCGCATAAAACGCGGGTACGAGCGGGTAATATCCCATCACACCGGCCAGGCTGCACAGCCCTCCCAACAGCGCGTACAGGGCGTTTTGCGCCAGCCTGCTCCAATCCTGCTTTTCCACCATTTTTCTTCACTCCTTTTCAAATCGGTTTGCCAGGCAATACAGCGATTATACGAGGGAGCAGTCAAAATACGTGTCAAAAACTGGCCCGCTTTTGAAAAACTTTTCGCCAAAAATTCCTTCCAGTGCGATTCGAGGGCGCTAAAAACAAAGACAGGGAGAATCTGATCAAATCAGATTCTCCCCTACTCGCCTTCGCGTTCCTTAAAGATGATCTCGTTGTCGTATACGAGGCCCAGCCGGCTCTTGGCCACATCCTCGATATACGCGGCGGAGCTCATGTAGCTCTCAAGCTCCTCAAGCTCACTGGAGCGCTGCGTCTCCTCCTCGTAAGCGCGCATCAGCTCCTCCTCCCGCGCCATATACTCCTCATCCTTCTGTTTCATGCGGTAAATCTGCACTGTCATAACTGCAATAAAGACGATCACAATGGCGGTGATGCCAAGCGGCCTTCCGCGTCCGTTCCTCCTTCTGACTTTCATGCATTCTCCTCACTTTTTTGTGTACTTTTCCGCTTTCTGAATCTTATTGTAGCCGCTTTTTTTATTTTTTGCAATTGCTTTTTTATCTTAAGAATAAAAAGAGACACATACCGCATCAGATGCCGGCTCAAAAGCCGATAATACAGGAGCGCTCCGGCGCCGACGCCCAGAAGAATGTAGAAACGGATAATCCCGTCGTTGGCCTTTCCGATCCGAAGGAAAAACCACCCGGCCGCAAAAACGCAATAGAGTGCGTCCTCCAGGGAGATCCATATTATCCCGTGGGGAAAAATCCGCCGAAACACCCGCAGAATGTCATAGAGCAGAAGCGCCGCCGCTCCCATAAGAAGAGACTCTCTGAGCAGTGTAAGCTCCAGCCCGATCCCGGAAAATACCTGCATCAGCGAAACAGCTTTCCGAGCATTTTATTCTTCTTCCCAAAGCCGGACACTTCGGAGTATGTAAGGGAGTCAACCTGCCCGTCAATATCCACCTCACCCTTATCCAGGTTCAGCCGGTTCACATGAAGATCCCTGCCTCTGATGTGGAGCATCCCAAGCTCCGTCTCCAGCAGAATTTCCCCCAGGTCAAACGACAATACATCCAAAATTCCGGTAAAGCTTCCGACATTCCGATTGCTTAAAATCATCTTATGCTGCTTTGTCATCGTTTTTTCTTCCATAATTGAGGCTCCTCCTATATACCTCAATTATATGAAGGGACAGCGTCAAATATACTCAAACAGATCTTTGGCCTCTTCCTTTTTGGTGGTATCCTGTATGTCCTTCACCCGGACCCGGACAGACTTCTGTCCGAACATAATCTCAATCTCATCCCCCACCTTAACGTTTAAGGACGCCCTTGCAGCCTTGCCGTTTACCATAACCCGCCCCGCGTCGCAGGCCTCGTTGGCCACGGTGCGGCGTTTGATCAGACGGGATACTTTCAAAAACTTGTCCAGTCGCATAATAATCCTTCCTTTCCTATTATAATGTAATTAAATACCGTTTTTCGTTTCCGCATATGCCCCGCAGCTTTCAGGTACAAAAATGGAGCGCAGCCGCGCTCCAACATATCGGTCCGTTCTACTGATTGATGGCATCCTTCAAAGCCTTGCCGGCCTTAAACTTCGGCGCTCTGGAAGCAGGAATCTTAATCTCCTCCTTCGTCTGCGGATTTCTGCCGACTCTCGCCGCTCTCTCCGATACCTCAAATGTTCCGAATCCGACTAACTGGATCTTCTCGCCCTTCTTCAATTCCTCTTCAATAACTTCTGTAAAAGCCTTTAACGCCGCCTCCGCATCTTTTCTGGAAATCTCCGCTTTCTCCGCGATTGCTGCAACTAACTCTGCTTTGTTCATGTCAAAATTCCTCCTACATTGAGTTCTATAAAATAGATATTCTGATAATTCGAGCACGCTCTCAAATTACTTACAAATCTATTTATACTTGTTTTTCTGCGGTTTGTCAAGGAGAAAAGCCATTTACTGCGCTGTTTTGGCAGGCGCCGCGCGGCCTGTATTCAGAAGGCATTGACCAGGGACGAGGTTGTCAGCAGATCTTTAATCAGATCCAGCTCGTCCTCACGTCTCTCGGACTCGCTCTTCTTGCTGTCGCTCTCCTTTTCGGATTCCTTTTCCTTCTCCTTCTTCTCGGACTCCTCTTCCTTCTTCTTTTTCTCCTCCTCCAGGCTGATGGAGATGGTCGCCTCCTCGGAATTCACGTATAAGGTGCGCTCCCACGCATCGTAGCCGTTTGCGTACACCGCCAGCGAGTGCTCGCCGTATGTCAGCTCCACCGGCTCCGCATACTCAAGTGTCTGGTTGTCCACCACCACAACGGCATCCTCCACATCCACCACAAACTGAATCACTCCGGTTTTCGGCCCCTCGCCCTTCAGCTCGTCCAGGTCGACGGTCACGCTCTCTCCCCGCACGATCGTCACCTCTCTGCTGCCGCCCCAGCCGTCGTTGGCCACCACAAGGTTGTAGGTCCCCTCCTGCACGGTGAGCTGCATGTCCGGCGTGATTTCCGCAAATACCCGGGTGCCCAGCTGCAGGAAGCTTCCCTCAAACAGCTCCGTGTTTACAAGAGCGAGCGTTCCCTGTCCCGTTGTGACGCGCACGGACAATATCTTTCGGTCCATCCCGACCACCGACAGCGTGTCCCCCTTCGCCACGTCGCTCATGGACACGCGGATACCGTTGGAGAACACGTAGGTGTCGTTCTCGTCATACTGGTAGCGCTTGTCTGCGATCTCGAACACATGCCGCTCCTCCTCCACCCGAAAGCGGGTCACGTTGTCGTAAGTCCACACCTCGCCGCTGATATGGGCCTCCCGCAGTATGCCCTCCGGGTCCGCGTCGCTGATGGAGATCACAGCCCCTTCCGTGAACTCCATCACCGTAGAGCGGTTCCCGTACCGGTCGTAAAAGCGGGTTCCGGTTCCGTAGTAATGCCGGTATTCCATACCGTTGGCATAGCGGTACAGGCGCAGGCTCTCCTCAATCTGGTCGACCTCCACGATCAGATAGAGGTCGGCCGGCTCCTTCTGCGTCTCCTCCTCCTGCGTGTTCTCCGTAAGCTCCGCTCCCTGGGTATCCTTATCCCCCTGCAGGGAGGAGCGGAAATACAGCTGCCCGTCGCTCTCCCCGCCCCCTTTTCCGCAGGCGGAAAGCAGCACCGCAAGCAGCACCGCAAGTACATATGTAGTTGGTCGTTTTTTCATTCTATTCTTCATATTCCTTAGTATACTCTTTTTTCACACGATTGAATACAGGTTTTCCAAAAACAGCGTGCGCCCCTCCTCCTGCCGGATCATCCGCTCCAGCTTGTCGATGTCCCGCTCCGACACCCAGGCCTTGTGAGAGCCGGCGTAGTGGTTTGATATTTTCCAGAACTTCTCCGGAAAGAGAAGGAGCACATACAAAAGTCTGAAATCCTCCCGCGAAAGGCGGCGGTGTCTGCCGTACTCGTCGATCAGATTCATGCCAAGCTCCTGATTCCAGTTATTTTTTTCCAGCATCTTCCGCACGAAATTTGCCAGATCCGAGACGGACGGATTATAGCACATATTTTCAAAATTGATGATGCGAAAGCCCTCCTGGGTGCGCACCACATTGTGCTGGTTAAAGTCCCCGTGGCAGAGGCTGCAGTTTAAGGCAAGCTCGCCCAGCATCTTCAGGGATTTCGCAGCCTCCGCAATATAGTGGGGATACTGCTCCTGGAATCTGCGCTCAAAGTCATTCTTGTTTCCCCGGGTTTTCACGTAGTTCTTCACCTTGATCAGCTCCCGGTAATGGCGCTCATAGAGTATCTGCGGATCGTTGCGGCTGTTTTTCATAAATTCCGGCACGTCAATGCCGAGCGCTTCGATGGTCCCGTGGAGTCTTGCAAGCTGTCCTGCCGCATGCCGCATATCATTCCAGCGCCCCGTCTGGCACTCGCTCCCCGAGATCATGCTCTTTAGCCAGTAGCGCACGCCCGCATCGTCCTCCGCAAGAGGCTCCCCCTCCTTCGTACAGCAAACCTGCTCTGCCGGATAACCGTGCCGGTTCAGCTCTTCCAGAACGCTCTTTAAAAACAGCGCCTTGTCCCTGGAACCGCGAAACGGCATCAGCAGCTTGATTCCCTGATCGGTGCTGCATATATAAGCGCCTCTACCCTTTGTAATCTGATTTATTTCCAAATCATACTGTTCTAATATCGCTTCAGGCTGATTATACAAAGAACCCCTCCCATATGACATCACTTGTGTTTTATCATATGTGAGAGGTCTGCATATTATGCGCAAGCGCAAGCAATTTTTCCTTTGTATTAAGCTCCGGCTCTTCCAGAACCTTCTCATACAGTCCGTCCAGCACGGCTCCGAGAGCCGGCCCCGGCCGCATTCCCATCTGCATGAGATCCCGGCCGTTTACGGCGAGATCGCTCTTTTTCATGCACTGTCCCTCGCTGCAAAGCTCCCGGAAAATGCGCCCCATGTCCTGTGCGTACCTTAGCTTGTCGTCCCTTCGGTACATGCTCTGCCCCAGCACGTCCGCCCGCTTCACCTTAACGAGGTCCTCCATGTATTCGGGACCGATCCGGCTTGCCAGACGCCGCACCGTGCGCCCAAAGAGAGGCGGCCGCTCATCGTGAAAGCGGATCAGCCGGCACACGCTGTCTGTGGTGCGGTTGTCGAATTTGAGCCGGCGCAGAATTTCCCGCGCCATCCTCGCCCCCTCCTCCTGATGCCCGTGAAAATGGTTCTGCCCCTTCTCGTCCGTGCTGACGCAGACGGGCTTCGCCACGTCGTGAAAAAGCATCGTAAGCCGCAGCACACGATCCGGCTCGATCTCCCCGAGGGTGTGCAGCGTGTGCTCCCCCACCGAGTAGCAGTGGTGCTTGTTGTTCTGGGCCGTTATCATCATGCGGTCAAACTCCGGCAGAAACACCGACGTAAGCCCAAGCTCGCAGGCCGTCCGAAGCTCCTCCGGCCGGTCCGATACAAGAAGCTTCACAAGCTCCGTCTGTATGCGCTCCGCGCTGACTCTTGCGATGGTTCCCGATAAGTCCCGGACGGCCTCCTTCGTCCCCTCGTCAATGGAAAAGTCAAGCTGGGCCGCAAAGCGCAGCGCCCGCAGCATCCGCAGCGCATCCTCCCGAAACCGCTCCCGGGGATCGCCCACACAGCGGATGACTCCGCGGGAGAGATCCTCTACTCCCGAGAAGGCGTCCACAAGCCCCGATTCCTCGTTGTACGCCATGGCGTTGACGGTGAAGTCCCGCCGCCTTAAGTCCTCCAGCAGGCTGTCCGTAAAGGTGACAGCCTTCGGGTGTCTGCCGTCCTCGTACTCGCCGTCGATCCGGTAGGTGGTCACCTCATAGCCCGTGCGGTTCAGCATGACCGTCACGGTGCCGTGGCGGATTCCCGTGTCGACGGTGCGGGGAAACAGCGCCTTCACCTGTCCCGGCAGCGCCGAGGTAGTAATGTCCCAGTCTTTGGGCTCCTTTCCAAGCAGCGTATCCCGCACGCAGCCGCCCACCGCGTAGGCGGCGTATCCCGCCGCCTGCAGCCGGCCAATAATCTGTTTCACATGTTCCGGTAACTGTATTTTCATCTAATATGCCTTACCCCAGTAGACAAGCTTATGCGCAGGCCTTCCGCAGCACACGCACACGTCTGAAATCTGCTCCTGATCGTGGAACGGCAGGCAGCGGCTCGTCACTGCAAAGTCCTCCTTGATCTTTTCCTCGCAGGCGCGGTCCAGACACCACATGCCCCGGATAAAGCCCGGCCGGCTCTCGGCGGTCTCGCGCAGCTCCTCGTAGCTGTGCGCGTCCCATATGTGGGTATCCCGGTGGCTCTTCGCCCGCTCGAACATCTCCGCCTGCATTTTCTCTAAAAGCTCTGTTATTTTCGCCTCCAGCTCGTCCAGAGACACCTGGATCTTCTCTCTGGTATCCCGGCGGACCACCACGCACCGGCCGGCCTCGATATCCTTTGGTCCAAGCTCCACCCGAAGCGGAATACCCCGCATCTCCTGCTCGGAGAATTTCCATCCCGGGCTCTTGTCCGTCGCATCCAGCTTCACGCGGCACACGGAGGAAAGACGGGCTCTGACTGCCTCGGCCTTCTCCATGACGCCCTCCTTCTGCATCTGAATCGGGATCACCATCACCTGCGCAGGCGCCACCCGCGGAGGAAGAACCAGGCCCGAATTGTCCCCGTGCACCATGATGATGCCGCCGATCAGCCGTGTGGAGAGTCCCCAGGACGTCTGGTGCACATAGGTCAGGCTGTTCTCCCGATCGGTATACTGAATGCCGAAGGCTCTGGCAAATCCGTCCCCGAAGTTGTGGGATGTGCCGGACTGCAGCGCCTTGCCGTCGCGCATCAGCGCCTCGATGGTGTAGGTGGCCTTCGCCCCTGCAAATTTCTCCTTCTCGGTCTTTTTGCCGCGGATTACCGGCATGGCAAGGAATTCCTCGCAGAAGTCCGCGTACAGGTTCAGCATCTGAACCGTCCGCTCCTCAGCCTCCTCCGCCGTGGCGTGGGCGGTGTGCCCCTCCTGCCACAGAAACTCTCTCGACCGCAGGAACGGGCGCGTCTCCTTCTCCCAGCGGACAACGGAGCACCACTGGTTGTACACCTTCGGCAGATCCCGGTACGACTGGATCAGATTCTTATAGAAGTCACAGAAGAGCGTCTCCGATGTGGGACGGACACAGAGACGTTCCTGCAGCTCGCTTACGCCGCCGTGAGTCACCCATGCCACCTCCGGAGCAAACCCCTCGACGTGGTCCTTCTCCATCTGAAGAAGGCTCTCCGGGATAAACATCGGCATGTACACATTTTCCACGCCGGTCTCCTTAAAGCGGCGGTCAAGCTCCTTTTGGATGTTCTCCCACAGAGCATACCCGTCGGGCTTGATTATCATACATCCCTTGACTGCAGAGTAGTCGATGAGCTCCGCCTTTGTGACCACATCGGTGTACCATCTCGCAAAATCGTCCTCCATCGAGGTGATGGCTTCTACAAGCTTCTTTTCCTTCGCCATGTCTTAATCTCCTTTATGTTTGCACTTACTGTCTCCCTCAGACTGTTATTTATATAGTATAGCCTATAATGAGCGGTTGTCAAGATTGGAAGACCGGCGCAGCCGCCTGTTATCGGTTACGGTTGCTATTATCGCGTCAGATGTGTATAATGGTTACCGGTCACAAAACACCTGCGGTAAATACAGTTGCAGCTTCAACGAAACGGAGAAATGATATGAATGAATTTAAAAGAGGACTGCAGGCCGGGGTCCCCATCGGTCTGGGCTACCTGTCCGTGTCCTTCACCTTCGGAATCATGGCAGTCACATACGACCTGTCCTGGTGGCAGGCCACGCTGATCTCCATGCTGACCGTCACCTCTGCGGGGCAGTTCGCCGGAATCGGCATCATGGTACACCCGTTCCAGTACATACAGATGCTGATCTCGCAGATCACCATCAATATCCGCTACGCCTTTATGTCCGTCTCCCTCTCCCAGAAGACCGACGGCCGGTTTAAGGGCGTCTGGCGCTGGATACTGGGCTTTATGATGACGGACGAGATCTTTGCTGTGGCAAGTCAGGAGCGCAGTGTAAGCCGCAGCTTCTTTGCCGGTCTGTCCGTCTTTCCCTATCTGGGCTGGTCGGCGGGCACGCTCTGCGGCGCGCTGCTGGGAAGCGTGCTGCCGGAGCGGGTGATGAGCGCCCTCAGCATCGCAATCTACGGCATGTTTGCCGCCATCGTGGTGCCGGAGATGAAAGCCTCCCGCCCCGTGGTGTTTGTCGTAATCTGCGCCGTTGTCTGCAGCTGCGCCTTTTACTACATTCCGGCGCTTTCGCAGATTTCCGCCGGCATAGCCATCACCGTGTGCGCCGTGTCTGCTGCGGCCGCCGGTGCACTCTGTTTTCCGGTAAAGGAGGATGCCTGTGAATAACTTACAGTTTTGGATCTATCTGCTTATCCTGTCCGGCTCGACCTACCTTATCCGCGCCATCCCCTTTGCGGCGGTGCGGGGGAAGCTGAGGAATCGGTTTATCCGGTCCTTTCTATATTATATACCCTTTGCGGTGCTGACGGCCATGACGATTCCGGCCATCTTCTACACCACCGGTCATCCGCTGTCCGCCCTTTTCGGGCTGATCGCCGCGGTGATCTTTGCCCTTATGAAAAAGAGCCTGACGGTGGTGGCCGTCGCGGCATGCATCACGGTATATGCGATTGAATGGCTTCTCTGAAGGACTCAAATATCCGGTTTCCGGGACCATATGGCGGTGCATACGCATATAAAGATATTTCGTTTGCATTTGCAGGCCGGATGTCCCCGTATGGATAAGGCTCAAATTCGATTTCAGGTATTGCTTTTCAATTTGTTTTGGTATATAATACCGTACTGGAAACAACGTTGCTTTTTGCCGCCGGGTAAAGAGATTATGCGTCAGACTTTCTATCGTCAGGTCAGAGAAGATAGAAAGTTCTGACGCTTTTGTATTTTAAGGAGATGTCTATGGAAACCAAAACGCTACTGAAAGAATTTTCTCAATATGTAATATT
>CATJJD010000271.1 GCA_949740385.1 uncultured Lachnospiraceae bacterium | reverse complement strand
TACAATAAAAACGAATGTTACAGCATTATTAAGGAGGGGCGGGCATGTCACGTATAGGAAGAATGCCAATCGCAGTTCCGGCAGGTGTAACCGTCGAGATTGCAGAAAATAATCATGTGACTGTAAAAGGTCCTAAGGGAACTCTTGAGAGAACACTTCCGTCCGAGATGGAAATCAAGTCAGAGGGCTCTGAAATCACAGTAACAAGACCGAACGATTTAAAGAGAATGAAATCTTTGCATGGATTGACAAGAACGCTGGTCAACAACATGGTTGTTGGCGTTACGGAAGGGTACACAAAGGTGCTCGAGGTAAACGGTGTTGGTTATAGAGCATCCAAGTCCGGAAAGAAGCTCACATTAAACCTCGGATATTCACATCCGGTTGAGATGGAGGATCCGGAAGGGCTGGAGTCGGTTGTAGAGGATAACAAGATTACCATAAAGGGAATCGACAAGGAAAAGGTTGGCCAGTATGCAGCCGAGATCAGAGACAAGAGAAGACCTGAGCCGTACAAGGGCAAGGGTATCAAGTACGCGGATGAGGTGATTCGCCGTAAGGTTGGTAAGACTGGTAAAAAATAATTAAAGGAGTGAACAGGAAATGGTTAGTAAGAAGTCAAGAACTGAAGTTCGAGAGAAGAAACACAGAAGAATGCGTCACCATCTTGCTGGTACTGCGCAGCGTCCGCGCTTAGCTGTATTCAGAAGTAATAACCATATGTATGCTCAGATTATTGATGATACAGTTGGAAATACACTTGTTTCTGCGTCTACGCTGGATAAGGAAATAAAGGCAGAGGTAGAAAAGACAAACAATGTCGGCGCAGCATCCAGGCTTGGTACCGTAATTGCAAAGAAGGCTTTAGATAAAGGGATTTCCACAGTTGTCTTTGACAGAGGCGGTTTTATTTACGCAGGCAAGGTTCAGGCGTTAGCGGAAGCAGCAAGAGAAGCTGGCTTAGAGTTCTAGGAGGAGACAGACATGAAACGTGAAATCATTGATGCCAGTCAGTTGGAACTGGTTGATCAGGTTGTTGACATTAAGCGTGTAACAAAGGTTGTTAAAGGTGGACGTAACATGCGTTTCACGGCTCTCGTTGTTGTAGGCGACAAGAACGGCCATGTGGGAGCGGGGCTCGGCAAGGCTGCCGAGATTCCGGAGGCGATCCGCAAGGGCAAGGAGGATGCCATCAAGAGCCTTATCACTGTAAAGATGGACGACAATAACTCCATCACCCACGACGTGACCGGCAAGTACACCGGAGCATCCGTTCTGCTCAAGAGATCTCCGGAAGGTACCGGTATCATCGCGGGCGGCCCGGCCCGTTCCGTGTGTGAGATTGCCGGCATCCAGAATATCCGTACCAAATCTCTGGGCTCAAACAACAAGCAGAACGTAGTGCTGGCTACTATCGAGGCGCTCAGACAGCTCAGAAGTCCGGAAGAGGTTGCAAGACTTCGCGGGAAATCGGTAGAAGAGATCTTAGGTTAAGGAGGAACAGATCATGGCAGATAAGAAAGTAAGGGTTACGCTGATCCGCTCGACAATCGGTGCTGTTCCGAAAAACAGAAAGACGATCGAGGCTCTCGGGTTGACGAAGTTAAACAAGACGGTTGAGCTGCCGGACAATCCGGCAACGCGGGGCGCGGTTCGCAAGGTAGCACCGTATGTAAAGGTAGAAGAGGTTTAATGATCAGGGTAAGGAGGTGCCAAAATGGATTTATCTAGTTTGAAAGCCGCTGAAGGTTCAGTGCATGATAATTTCAGAAGAGGCCGTGGACATGGTTCAGGCAACGGTAAGACTGCCGGTAAAGGCCATAAGGGGCAGAAGGCTCGTTCCGGAGCTCCGCGGGTGGGCTTTGAAGGCGGTCAGATGCCATTATACAGAAGAATTCCAAAGAGAGGCTTCAAGTGCAGAAACACGAAGGAAATCATTGGAATTAACTTATCCGCTCTTGAGTGCTTTGACAATGACTCGGTTGTGTCTGTCGACACGCTGATCGAGAACGGCATTGTCAAAAACCCGAGAGACGGTGTAAAGATTCTCGGTAATGGCGAATTTACTAAGAAGCTCACTGTCCAGGCAAATGCATTCAGTGCGAGTGCGAAGGAAAAGATTGAAGCTCTTGGTGGAAAAGCAGAGGTGATTTAATGCTCGAAACACTTCGCAATGCATTCAAAGTAAAAGATATTCGAAACAGGATTCTCTTTACTTTCTTCATGCTGATTGCTATCCGGATCGGAAGCCAGCTGCCGGTTCCCGGCGTGGACGGAGATGTATTTAAACAGTTCTTCGAGAGCCAGGCGGCGGACGGACTTGGGTTCTTCAATGCGATCACAGGCGGTTCTTTCCTGAACATGTCTGTGTTCGCGTTAAACATCACTCCGTATATTACGGCTTCCATCATCATGCAGCTTCTGACCATTGCGATTCCGAAGCTGGAGGAGATACAGCGCGACGGTGAAGAAGGAAGAAAGAAGATTGCTTCCATTACACGTTATGTGACAATCGGTCTCGGCCTTGTCGAGGCGATTGCCATGACCGTCGGTTTTTACCGCGGAGGGTATCTGACCACGGATACGCCGCTGACTGTCGTCATGGTTATTACCGCACTTACCGCAGGATCTGCAGTGCTTATGTGGATGGGTGAGCGCATTACAGAGAAAGGAATCGGAAATGGTATCTCCATTATACTGGTGATCAATATCATCTCCCGTATTCCGCAGGATCTCGCGACTCTCTGGGATCAGTTTATCGCCACAACGTCGGTTCCGAAGGGCGTTCTGGCGGCGATCATTATTTTCGTGATTATCGTAGCGATGGTAGTGTTCGTAATTGTACTCCAAGGGGCAGAGAGAAGAATTCCGGTACAGTATTCGAAGAAGCTTCAGGGAAGGAAGCAGGTTGGCGGCCAGTCAACCCACATTCCGCTGAAAGTAAATACTGGCGGTGTTATTCCGGTCATCTTCGCACAGTCTCTGATGCAGACACCGGTGATTATTGCGGGTATTGTCGGTAAAGGTAACGGCACAGGAATCGGAAGCAAGATCCTGAGAGGATTATCCCAGTCCAACTGGTGTAATCCGGAGGAGCCGGTTTATACGATCGGACTTCTTGTCTATCTGATTTTGATCATTGCGTTTGCGTATTTCTATACACAGATTACGTTTAACCCGCTTGAGATTGCGAACAATATGAAGCGGGCCGGCGGATTTATTCCGGGTATCCGGCCAGGCAGACCGACCAGTGATTATCTGAATCAGATACTGGGCTATATCGTCTTTATCGGCGCCATCGGTCTTGCGATTGTTGCGTTTATTCCGATCTTTTTCAACGGTGTATTCAAGGCGGACGTGTCCTTTGGCGGAACCTCGATCATCATTATCGTAGGTGTTGTCATCGAGACGTTAAAGCAGATTGAATCGCAGATGAGAGTGCGTTACTATAAGGGATTTTTGAATGACTGATTATGACTTGGAGATACTGTGATTCGGTATCTCCATTCATAGTATTTAAATGCTGATCGTATTTTATATTTAGCTGACAGGAGAATAAATTATGAAGATTATTATGTTGGGGGCGCCGGGAGCCGGTAAAGGAACACAGGCAAAGCAGATTGCTGCAAAGTACAGCATTCCGCATATTTCCACGGGAGACATCTTCCGCGCGAACATCAAGAACGGTACGGAGCTGGGGAAAAAGGCGAAAACCTATATGGATCAGGGCGCGCTTGTGCCGGACGAGCTGACCTGCGATCTCGTTATGGATCGCATTCAGCAGGACGACTGCAAAAACGGCTTTGTGCTGGACGGGTTCCCGAGAACGATCCCGCAGGCACAGGCGCTGGACAATGCGCTTAAGGCGGTCGGGCAGAGCATGGACTTTGCCATTGACGTGGACGTGCCGGATGAGAATATCGTAAACCGCATGGGCGGCAGACGCGCCTGCCTGAATTGCGGGGCAACCTACCATGTGGAGTTCAATCCGACAAAGACCGAGGGCAAATGCGACGCCTGCGGCAGCGAGACGGTGCTGCGCGACGACGATAAGCCGGAGACGGTTCAGAAGCGCCTTGGCGTCTACCATGAGCAGACACAGCCGCTGATCGATTACTACAGGGCTCAGGGCATTTTGAAATCTGTGGACGGAACAAAGCCGATGGATGATGTATTCTCTGCGATCGTTGGTATCTTAGGAGAATAAGTGAGATGACTGTAACAATTAAGTCTTCCCAGGAGATTGAACGGATGCGGGAGGCGGGGAAAATCCTCGCCGCCGTGCATCAGGAGCTCGGCCACAGAATTGAGCCGGGAATGTCAACGATGGACATCGACCGGATGGGGGAGGAGCTGATTGCAGGGTACGGATGCACGCCCTCCTTTAAAAACTATTGCGGATACCCCGCATCAATCTGCGTATCTGTCAATGAAGAAGTCGTACATGGAATTCCGTGTGATTCGCGCATCCTGCAGGATGGCGACATCGTCAGTCTGGATGCGGGCGTCATATATCAGGGCTATCATTCGGATGCCGCGCGAACCGTGGCGGTGGGGACAGTCAGTGAGAAGGCGAAGCTTTTGATCGAGCGGACAAGACAGTCTTTTTTTGAGGGCATGAAAAAGGCGGCTGCGGGCAACCATCTCCACGATATCTCCAGAGCCATCGGAGATTACGCCGAAGGGTTCGGCTACGGCGTGGTGCGCGACCTGTGCGGGCACGGCATCGGAAGCCGGCTCCACGAGGAACCGGAGATACCCAATTACCGAAAATTTCTGCGGGGCATTAAGCTGAAACCGGGAATGACGCTGGCGGTGGAGCCGATGATAAACGCCGGCACGGGGGATGTGCTCTGGATGGATGACGAGTGGACGGTAGTTACCGCGGATCAGTCATTATCCGCACATTACGAGAATACGATTCTTATTACAGAAGGCAAGCCGGAGATCCTGTCCCTGACAGAGGAGGAGCGGGCGGCCGGCTGCGAGAAGCTCTTTTGATTTAGTACAGGAGGAAAGAAAGTTATGTCAAAGGCAGATGCTATTGAAGTAGAGGGTGTGGTAGTCGAGAAGCTGCCAAACGCGTTTTTTAAGGTGGAGCTGGAGAACGGACATCAGATTCTGGCCACCATCAGCGGAAAACTGCGCATGAATTTTATCCGCATCCTTCCGGGAGACAAGGTTACGATCGAGATGTCACCATACGATTTGACAAAGGGAAGAATTATTTGGAGAGACAAATAAAACGATTGACTTTGAAGAAGTGCGCGTGTATAATGTTATACGACACTTTTGGAAAAGCACCAAAAGACAGCGCAAATGTGCGAAATAAGCGCTTTTGAGGCAGATAAGACACACAGAAAGGAGGATTTGCTGTGAAAGTTCGATCATCCGTTAAACCGATTTGTGAGAAGTGCAAGGTTATCAAGAGAAAAGGAAGCATCCGGATTATCTGTGAGAATCCGAAGCATAAGCAGAGACAGGGTTAATACCCGATCCTTTTCGGAACGTGGAGGTTTCCACAGGACAATTATGTGCGGCTGCAGCGTGGCATACACGCTGTTCATAATAGCAGATGCATATCTGGGGCACATGCTATAATACCGAGTGGTGTGTGCCGAAACATGCGAAGCAGGGCTTTCGAACAGAGAGTGCTGCAATATTAAGGGTGGGATGAGACCGTATACACACATTTCAGGGCGAGCAACCGCAGCTGTATAGGGATCGCATTTCAGAAGAGAGTATATCTGTTGCGGATATATCTGTATTACTAATAATCAGGAAAATTTGATGGAGGTGTAAACACACATGGCTCGTATTGCAGGTGTAGATTTACCAAGAGAGAAACGTGTAGAGATCGGTCTGACTTACATCTACGGAATCGGCAGAGTAAGCTCAAACCGCATCCTTAAGGAAGCGAATGTGAATCCGGATACACGCGTCCGCGATCTGACGGACGATGAGGTTAAGAGAATCAGCTCTGTGATTGATGAGACACAGACTGTTGAGGGTGACCTGAGAAGAGAGATCGCTCTGAATATCAAGAGACTTCAGGAGATAGGCTGCTATCGTGGAATCCGCCACAGAAAAGGTCTTCCGGTTCGCGGACAGAAGACGAAGACCAATGCCAGAACGAGAAAAGGTCCTAAGAGAACGGTTGCTAATAAGAAGAAGTAAT
>CATJJD010000270.1 GCA_949740385.1 uncultured Lachnospiraceae bacterium | reverse complement strand
TGTTCTGATACTGAACCTCCTCTGTCCCGGTTCCTGTCCAGTTATCGTCGCATTCCACCTTCACCGGGGTGAGCGGGTTTCCGTTGTAGAAAAACTCCTGCTTATCCAGCGTGAGCGTCGCCGCCGCCCTGTGGCTGCAGCCGTTCTCCTTGCAGATCTCCTCTATGGACGCACCCCTTCCGGTAAAGGACAGCGTGTGATCGGGGCTGATATTGGCGCGGTAAGTGTTCCAGTTCTCCGCTGCAAGATACGCGTCCCTCTGGCTGCACGAAGGAATCACAATCCCTTTCAGGGATTCATTCACAAACTTTGTGTCGATAAAAGCATCTGTCCCGAGCGTCGGCGGTGTGTCTGTGTTCAGCGTAACTGATTCCAGTGCCGTACACGATTTAAACACTCCCTCTCCGATCCTGGTTACACCTGCCGGAATTTCAATATCCTTTAAGCTTCTGCATCTTACGAAAACGTAACCCTCTATGTATTTCAGCCCCTCCGGAAGCTCCACGGCCCTCAGGTTCGAACAATCGGTAAAAAAACTGGAATTCAGCATTCTCACTTTTTCCGGAATGCGTATCTCTGTTAAGCTACTGCATCTTGTGAAAACCATGAGTCCCAGAAACGTCACGCTGTCCGGAATTGTAATATTTTCCAGGGCAGCACATTTATAAAATGCACAACTGTTGATCGCTGTCAGCCCTGCCGGAAGCTCCACCTGTACAGCATTCATAAAAAACCGGTTCAGGTACTGTCTACAGCCGCACGGCCTCAATCCCCAGCAGCGCCGCCGCCTTTTCATACACCGCCGCATTGTGCCCCACGCTCATTGCGAAATGGTGCGTCGGCGCTTCCGCAAACCAGGCGTCCATATAGGAATCCGGGTCCCGATCGAACTTAACCGGCGTCTGAGTATTGCCGATTGTCATGATCGGACCGTCCGTGGACTCCGCCTCCGAGATAATCAGCTTCAGTCTGCCGTCCGCCGTCTGGGTGCAGCCGAGGTTCGTGATGTCTCCGTTTCGCACCTTCGCCTCCACCGACACGCCGGTTCCCTGCTTGCCGTGGTAGAGTCCCATGCCGCGCAGTATCGGTTTTCCCTTTGCGATGGCCGGGTGGAACGGCCCGTCGTGGCCCAGCAGTATGGTCCCGTCCTCGTAGTCCGTCACCACAATCTCGCAGAAGCTGCCGCCCCGCCCTAAAATGTCGCATATTTTCATGGCCAGGCAGGTCTTTAAATCGCCCTCCCCCGCACACGGAATCCCCTTCGCCGTAAGCAGGGAGTGCCCCACAATAAAGCCGCCCTGCACGTCCTCATAGTGGCTGCCCGGCGCACCGTGATAGTAATAGGTCAGCGCGTCCAGATCAAACTCCTCCGCCAGCTTCTCCTGCGCCGCCGCCACCCGCGCGGACCAGTTAAGCTGCTCCTCTGTCGGCCTCTGTGCCAGCGGGTCCGCCGCGTCCGTCTCGCTGATCGTGAAAAATTCCGCGATCTCTCTCCGCTTCCCTGCAATCTCCTCCTCTGTCACCGTCTGCAGATGCCTGTCCAGATCGCACATTTCCAGCACCTGAAGATGGGCCAGTGTCTGCCCCTGAAACATCGTAAAATCGCTGTACATGTCCAGCATTCCGCTGTACGTGTTTCCCAGAAAGCCAAACCTTGCCCCCGCCAGATTGCGCTTCACCTTCGCCGCGTCCACCCACTCCTCTATCTGTTTCCAGGCGCGCACCGCCTCCGGCCGCCCGGCCGTCACCTCGTCCGCCATGGATATTTCCGGCGTTTCCGAAAGCCCCAGAAGCCCGTTTACAACGTGACAGTCCAGGCCCGCCCGGTGAAACGCGTTGCAGATCTCCGGCACCGGACACGCGCCGCAGTGGGCCAGCCACTCGCCGGTAGTCGTTCTGCCGTAGTTGATTCTTGCGGCGGGCTGCAGATTCAATATCACCGTCCTGGCCTTACAGATCTGGTGAACCGGAAGCACCGACGCGGACGTCACGTAGGTGGCGGAGTGCATAAAGATCAGGTCCACATTTTTTTCGTTAAAATATTCCCCGGCCCCTGTCCCCTCCTTCTCGCAGTCCACCAGCCCGTAAAAATAAACCTCTCCGCCCAGCGCCTCGATCCTTTCCGCAATAAATTTCCCGTATCCCAGCAGCCTTTCCCGCAATCCGGGAAACTGTCCCCAGTAGTGCATGAGTCCCACGGAATAAACTCCGATTCTCGGTTTCTTCATCTCTTTTTTCTGAAACATACAGCTCCTCCTTTTTCGGCAGTTCTCTCTTTACAGAACGATTATATTCCTGTAAGATAAAAAATACATCCAACGAACCTGACTGAAAATAACGGAATCTTGCTGTCCGGGCAGAGAGGAGAAGAGCAAATGAAAAATGACACCAGGCTTTTTGAGCGCGGCATACACAACTGGAGCGAAAATTCCATACGCATGATCTTAACCCCCGGCCAGACCGCCAAAAATCTGTTCTTTTATATACAGGAGATCGGCTTTTTCGAGACGAGCTTCCCCTATTTCTCCGAGCGCCGGAATCTGGACTCATTTCTGATTCTCTGCACTGTTTCCGGCAGAGGGTATCTGAAATACGAGGGGCAGGATTACACGCTCTCGGAAGGGGAATGCTTCTTTATCCACTGTGAAAAGCACCATATTTACTACACCGGGCAGGACGAGGACTGGAATTTTCTCTGGGTCCATTTCAACGGCAGCAGCTCCCTGGGCTACTACCGGGAGTTTTCCAGAAACGGCTTTCGCATTGTCCGCTGCCGGGACCCCTTTTTCTGGGAGCGGACTATCTGGCGGATGATCGCCCTGCATCAGCGAAAGGATCTGACGACGGAGGCCGTCTGCTCCGGCCGGATCACCGCCCTGCTGACCGAGCTGCTCATTGAGACCGCCACAAACAGCGCGGACACCTTCTCCATCCCGGACTACATCCGCGCCGTCGTAAAGGACATCGACAAAAATTTCCGGCAGGAGCTTACACTGTCCCGCTTTGAGGAGCTCTGCCACCGGAGCCGTTACCACATTTCCAGAGAATTTAAAAAGTATATGGGCATAACGGTCCACGAGTACATTACCACAGCAAGAATCTCCCACGCGAAGAATCTGCTGAAATACTCCGACCTGACCGTTGGGGAAATCACCTTCGCGGTGGGCCTTTCCAACGTCACGCATTTTATCAATCTGTTCCGGGCAAGGGAGGGCGTAACGCCTCTGGTCTGGCGCAAAGCCTGGAAGGAGCAGACGTCACCCGAAAGAGAGCGGATTCTGTCGAAATAATACGATGGATTTTGTTTGAACTTGTATGCGCACATTTGTATAATGAATATAGACATTCCCACATTATGTTTCAATGAAATAATGTTACATTCCAAAAAGGAGGAGACAATTCATGGAAAAGGTGCGTTACATGATCTCCGATGCCGCCACCATGGCGGGCGTGGAGAGCCACGTATTGCGTTACTGGGAGGATGAACTCGAGCTTACTATCCCTCGAAATGAGATGGGGCATCGATATTATACAAGGGAAAATATTCAGGAATTTCAGAAGATCAAGGAGTTAAAGGAGCAGGGCTACCAGCTGAAGGCGATTCGGATGATCTTACATAACGGCGGCGCGATCCCGCCGGATTTAAAGCCGGTGGAGGCCACCGCAGCTTCCAGGACCGCTCCCGCGATCTCCATTGTACCGCACCCGTCGGCAGCGGCTGCGGCCGCTGCGGCCGCAGGAGCGGACAGGCCGGGTCCGGCCATAACCTTACAGGCGGGCCCGGCTTCCGCCGCGGAAGCGCCGCCCTCCGTCGCGGGCTTCACCGTCACCGCCCAGCCCCAGAGCGCAGCAACACTTACCGCGGAAGACCGCATGGCGCAGTTTCGCGAACTGATGAGCGACATTGTGGGACGGGCAATCGAGCAGAACAATGAGGAGCTGAGCGTAAATATCAGCCAGGAAGTCAAGGAGACGGTACTAAAGGAGATGAATTACCTGTTCCGCGAGCAGGACGAGCTGCAGGAAGACCGTTTCAAAAAGCTGGACGCGGCACTCCGCGGCAATCTTTCCCGCAAAAAATCCCTCTTTGCGGCGAAGGACAGGCCTCCGAAGGAGAAAAAGGAGAAACGGCGCAAGGCCGACAAAAATATGGTCGACAAGAACGCAGCCGCCTCCGTCTGATACTCATAAAAGGTCCGGGGAGACAGTGACTCATGAGCCGCTGTCTCCCCGGTTTTTAATGGCTGGTTTTCAGACAGCTCCTGCTGCCTCTAAATCGTTTATTTATTTCAGGACGTCGTTCAAATCCATGGTCTTCGTGCCGTCCTCCAGTATAAAGCACGGAATTCCGATTCCGCCGCCCGCTTTTACCTGCTCATACATCGGCTCCTCGTCCCGCAGCTTAAGATAAGCCTTAAGGTCCGGCAGAGATGCGGACAGATTTTTGAATTCAATTTCCGTGCCGGCCTCCACCAGCTTATTCAGCGCGTAAATGGTATCCGGGCATAAGTGGCTTCCTACTACAGTAACTTTCATGGTCATAATCTCCTTTTCCTGTTAAAATATTTTTATGTATAATTTCCGTTAAAAAACGGGAAACTATCCCTTTACCGCGAC
>CATJJD010000269.1 GCA_949740385.1 uncultured Lachnospiraceae bacterium | reverse complement strand
TTCCCTCCTGCATCTGCAAAAAGCACAAAAAGACACACAACCTCCCTTCTGGGAAATTATGTGCCTTCAGCCACATGGTTTTCTGCCAAAAATACTTAAGTCTCACTGCGCCGGCTTCCTGCCGGCCCGTCCCCTGCAAACCTCTCTATTATAATAAGAAACAGCAAAAATGTCAAACAGGACTTTCCGATCCGGACTGCCTCGGACAGATTTCCGCAAGACAGCGCATGGCATCCTCCACAAGCGCAGCAGTCCCCTTCGTCCTGACCCCCGCCACAATGCTGTCGCACCGGTTCATGGGCAGCAGAATGCGCTTTGCGCTGCTGCGCCCCACCGCGGCAGACATCACATCGGTAATCTCCCCCAGCATGGCGTCCGCAATCACGATGCCGATGGGCCCCACAATCACATCCGCCCGCCGGCAGTTTACCACCACCGCATTCTCTCCCGTCGCCCCCTGGTGAGCCCCGGCCTTTAGCATGGCGGCCGTCGCCGTGCCGTTTGTGCCCACCGCCGTCACGACAGCTTCCGGAAAACGCTCCCGGATAGCCAGGACAAGCTGTCTGCCGAGCCCGCCGCCCTGCGCGTCAATTACCAGAATGTTAATGTCCGCACCCGTATTTTTCTCAGTCATCGTCAATTCTCCTTCAGCAGCTTCACCATCGCACACTCATCCCGGTAGCTGCCGTCATCATACCGCAGCGAGCGGAAAATCACGCCGACAGGCCGAAAGCCGAAGCGCTCATAAAGCTTCTTCGCCCGCTCATTTCCCTCCACTACCTCCAGCTCAACCTGCTCATACCCCATGCCGGCCGCCAGCGAAAAAGCGTACTCCATCATCGCCGACCCGAAGCCAAGCCCCCAGTAAGCCTCCCGGATTGCAATAGCAAAGCCGCACCGGTGGCAGATCCGGCGCAGACTTCCGCGGGAGACAATGCCGCAGTTTCCCGCAATCTGCCCGTCAATCTCCACAACCATCATAATTTCTTTTGGATGATTTCTCTTCCCCTCCAAAAGCCGTTTCTCATCCGCAACGGTGCAGGTAACCTCGTCCGCATTTCTCAGAAGAAACGGCGTCTCCCCGGATACCTGGCGCAGAAAATCAATCAAAGCCTCAGCGTCACCGGTCTCAACCGGCCGCAGCACAGCGGTCCTGCCGTCTTTAAGCTTTATATCTTTCCTCTCAAATACCATTCACTCATCCTCCCTGCCCATGCAAATCGGTAAACTTTGAACCCGATTGTACCACAGCAGAGCAGCTATTGCAACAAAATTCGGGTGACCGGCGGCTCCATACCTGTGACTTGGTGCGTCATCACCAGGCTCAAAGAGAACGCCCTAAACCGCTTCCGGAGAGAACAGCCGGGCTTTCTCCTCCGGGACTTCAACCCTTTGGACACGCTGACGGACTGCGAGAACATTGCGCTGGCACGCTCCATCCAGAGCGCCTCCGCCGTCTGCTTCCTCCCCCTCATTGCCGGCGCGGCGGTCTTTTATGCATTTAAAACCGGCGGCAGCCGCCGCCGGTCTTTCCTCTTTTTATTCCTTCACAACACCCTTCTGCAGCATCACATTGGCGTACACGGCGCTCTCTCCGGTAGCGATGATCGCGTAAGCGGTCTTCGCCTCCTCATAAAACTGAAAGCGCTCGATGCCCCCCACGCAGCCGCTGCCTCTCTCGTCATACCTGGCAATAATTTCCTTATAGGTATCCCAGATCGGTGTCTCAACCGGATCGCCCGGCATAACCTCCATCAGGTTCACCGGATGCTCCACATACGTATCCAGCGGGAACACCTGCAGAATCGCGTCCAGAAGCTCCGGCACCCCGTGGCCGTCGCAGCGCACCACAACGGCATCCTTTCCCATCGTCTCCGCTGGGAAATTGCCGTCGGATATGACAATCCGGTCGCTGTGCCCCATCTCACAGAGCACCTTCAAAAGCTCCGGCGATAAAATTTTCGGAATTCCTTTCAGCATACCGTCTCCTTTCTCTGACGCCCGAAACAGGCGCATATGCTACCGGATTGTCTTATACAGCGGTCCGTATGCCTGACATGCGCGGTAATCCTGTCCTTCCTTACACTGTCCGAAAGCGTTCCAGGCCGCCGGGCGGAAGATCTTCTCCTCCGGCACATTGTGCATCGCAACCGGAATGCGCAGAATCGAACACAGTGTGATAAGATCCGCGCCGATATGTCCGTAAGTGATCGCCCCGTGGTTTGCGCCCCAGTTGTTCATCACATCGTAGGCCGTCTTAAACGCGCCCTCGCCGGTTACCCGCGGAGCAAACCAGGTACAAGGCCATGTGTAATCGGTCCTCTTCCACAGCACATCCGACACCTCGTACGGAAGCTTCACGGTCCAGCCCTCTGCGATCTGCAACATCGGTCCCAGATTCTTCACAAGATTTAAGCGGATCATGGTCACCGGCATCTCAACCGCCGTCAGGAAACGTGAGGAGTAGCCGCCGCCGCGGAAATAGCCAAGATCCGCGTAGTTCCATGTGGTAGCCTCCAGAATCGCATTCTGATCCTCCTCCGTCACCTCATACCACGGCTTCATCACGCCGTTTCCGTCTGCATCCTTCGCCGCTCCGCAGGCATCCAGACATGCCGCTCCGGAGTTGATCAGATGGATAAATCCGCCGGCCTCCTTCGCTTTGCCTTCCAGCTCATAGCCGCCCGCAGCCTTTCTCACCGCCTCCGGACTCCAGTAGGTGCGCACATCCGCAAAAATCTGCGCCTGGTTTGTCAAAAGCTTTCCGAAGAGCATTCCAAGGCCGTTCAGCACGTCGTTCTCCGTAGCCAGTATGTAAGGCTCGCGCGCGCCGTTCCAGTCAAAAGAGGTATTGAGCAGCGCTTCCGGATAATCGCAGTTCGGATAGAAGTCCGTCCACTGTCTTTGTCCCTGGAAGCCCGCGGCGATGGCGTTGTGTCCCACCTTCTCCTCCTCGCAGCCCTCCGGCAGACTGCTGTTTCCGTTCATCAGATCCTTGATGATGCACATCATCTTCACAACGAACTCCCAGTCGCCGTCCTTCTGCTCTCTGGTTCTCTGCAGATTTTCCGGATTCTTATCAAAGCCCTCTTTGCACTTTTCTTTTGTCCATGCAAGCGCCTTCTGATACTCCGCCTCGTCGTAGATCCCCTCCGTCATGCGGCGGATAATCTCAACCTCG
>CATJJD010000268.1 GCA_949740385.1 uncultured Lachnospiraceae bacterium | reverse complement strand
TGACGGGCTCACAGAACATTATTTCTGATGAGCGACTGGGTAACAGCAGCACACGGGGAGCTTACTGTTGTTTTGGTCTTTTCATCTATGGCTTTTTAGTACTGATCGCACTGATTACGCTGTTCAATATCATAAATTGTATAGCCATGAGTGCGGCTGCAAAAATGAAGCAGTACGGAACCTTTCGGGCGATTGGATTAAGTAACAGGCAGCTGGCTAAAATGATTGTTGCCGAAGCAGCTGCTTATGCAGTCACAGGTGTTATCTGCGGCAGTGTTTTGGGGATTGTCTGCAACAGGCTTTTATTTAGCAAGCTTATAACCTTTCACTGGGGCGATGCATGGAGAGTTCCCTTAGTCGAGCTTGGGATCATAATTGCTGTTGTAGTCATTGCAGTAATTTTGGCAGTAAGAAACCCAATCAGGAAAATAAAAGTAACCTCCATTGTCGATACAATCAGTGCGTCGTAAATGATGATTCCAATTTGTTATAAGGGCAGGCGATTCCTGAATCAGGAATCGTCTGCTGAATGTTACAGCACTTCTGTCCGCATCGAAAAGCCGGCCCGCCGCTTTTTGCGTCAGCATACACCGTGATTCTGCACGCGGACTTCAATCTGAGTCTTCTGCCCCTGCCGGCAGAAGACGGCGGGCATGAAATTGCCGGAGCATCCAAACCCCGGCACGACAGTCTTACAAAATTGTAAGACTTTTTTCTGTTTTTGCAAGAAAAACGTAAGACAGGGCTGGTATTCTGTCATTATCAAAACGAAGGAGGTCAGGCGGAATGGATATTATATTGAAGACGGAGGAATTGTGCAAATATTACGGCAGCGGGGAGAATCAGGTTAAGGCGCTGGAGCGGGTGAACGTAGAGATCGCCCGGGGGGAATTTACTGCGATTGTAGGAAAAAGCGGGTCGGGAAAGAGCACGATGCTGCATATGATGGGAGGTCTGGATTATCCGTCGAGCGGAAAAGTTTACATTCGGGATCAGGACATTTTTGCGATGAAGGAGGACGCGCTGGCGGTATTCCGCAGAAGGAAAATCGGATTTGTCTTTCAGGCGTTCAATCTTGTCTCCACCGTCAACGTCTGGGAAAATATTGTTCTGCCGATGGGGCTGGACAACCAGAAGGTGGACGAGGACTTTGTTATGGAAATAGTTAAGACGCTTGGACTGGAGTCAAAGCTGAATGCATTTCCGAACACCCTCTCCGGCGGGCAGCAGCAGCGGGCTGCCATCGCCCGGGCGCTGGGGTCCCACCCGGACATTATTCTGGCGGAAGAACCCACCGGAAACCTGGATTCAAAGACGGGAGACGAGGTCATCGGCCTGATGAAAATGTCGGTGCACAAGTTCGGTCAGACACTTGTGATGATCACCCACGACGAGGACATCGCCCAGATGGCGGACCGGATTATCACGATTGAGGACGGAAGGGTGGTGTCATAATGCAGACAATTACAAAGCTGGCACTGTCCGGCAACCGCGAAAACAAAACGAAAAGTATTCTGATCATGCTCTCCATTATGCTGACAACAATGCTGCTTACGGCCATCGCCGTATTCGGATACGGGGCTGTGCGAAACGGACAGGTAAATGCCGGGCGATTCTACGGAGCTTACTACGGGAGCTTTGGCGGAGTCAGTGAGGAGGTACTCTCCGCCATAAGTCTGCGGAGCGAATTTGCGGACATCGGAGTGAATTCCATTGTGGGGACCGTGCAGGGAGAGGAGCAGGATAATCTGGCGCTTTACTGCATGGACGAGAAGGCGCGGGCCATGACGAACCAGGCGGAAAATCTGGCAGAAGGGTATTTTCCGGAGACCGGAAACGAGATAGCAGGCTACCGCACATTTTTTCAGGCAATCGGGCTGGCGGAGCCGAAAGTGGGGGATACGGTGTCGGTGCGCTACCGAAAAAATCAGCAAAATCCCTATGAGGAGGCACAGTTTGTGATCTGCGGCTTCCTGGAAGAGCCGGGAAAAGCCGCACAGAAGATGGGCGTGGCGTTTGTATCGAGGGACTGCTATGAGAGCGTATTTGCGCCGGAGGAGCGCAGCTACACCATGTATTTTACGCTGAATGAGTCGATTGCGATCGACGGCGGAAACGGAGAGCAGGTCATTGCGGATCTGGCGAAGTCCTGCGGAATCGACGGGCGCTATGCGTCGGATAATTATATGTACCTGTCCCTGGCCTTAAGTCCCGGCACGGATAACATACTGGGCTGCGTGGGGGCGGGGCTTATCGTGATTTTGTTTTCCGTGCTTGCCATCTACAACATTTTCCAGGTGGGAATCGCGCGAAAGGTACAGGAGTACGGAAAGATTAAAGCGCTCGGGACAACAAAGCGGCAGATGAAAAGCCTTATTTTCCGGGAGGGCATGATGCTTGCGGTGATCGCGGTTCCCCTCGGACTTTTGCCGGGCTATATCGCGGGAAAGCTGTTTGTGGAATCCGGTGTGGAGCACCAGCGCGAGCTGGGAATGGAGTCGCTGCCGGTGTCTGTGTTTTCGCTTCCTCTGCTGCTTATCATTGTGCTGATCGGCTTTCTGACCGTGTGGGCTGCGCTGATGCGCCCGATGCGGATTGTGGCAGCCATCTCGCCGGTGGAGGCGATGCGTTACCAGGAGCTTCCGGGAGGCAGACGCAGTCCAAAGGGCGTGCGAAAGGGCAGAAAAACCATGGACGTAAAAGGGCTGACACTGGCGAATCTCTCCGCGCATCGGGGCCGGACTGTCTCCACCATTTTCACAATGGGTTTCTCCTGCGTGCTGTTTATGGTGCTGGCGAATGTGGGAGGCAATATGGAACCGGAGTACGAGGCGAGGCGGTATGTGGCCTACGGTGATTTTCGGATTGATCTGGACTATGCCACGAACGATACCGCTTACCCGGAGAACAATCTGGATGCCGTGCTTGCAGACAACCCGCTGAATGAGGAGCTGCTGGACGAGATTCGGCAGATCGAGGGTGTCCGGGAAATTCGTACACAGGACAGTCTCTGCTTTATCCGGGACGGGCAGCTGTGGAGTATGGCAGTGATGAGCGAAGAGGATTTTGAGAGAGAGCTGGAGCTTGGGAGCACACTCGGAGATTTTACTTATGAGCAGGCTGTGGAAGAGGGGGCAGTTTTGTACGGATGGTCGTTTTTTATGGAAGAAAACGGATTTGCAATCGGACAGCAGCTGGATTTGGAGCTGTTTAACGGAAGCAGGAGCGTCCCTTACAGCGGCCGGCTTCTGGGATCGTTCGGCGGGGCGGACCGGAGTTTTGTCATAACGGATCAGACATACCGGAGTCTCGGTTTTGCGGAGCCGTCCTGCGGCAGCGTCTGGATTACATGTGAGAGAGGAACAGTAAATCAGGTGGAAGAAGCGCTCAGACAGATCATGGCGGAGAAGAAGCATCTCTCTCTGGAGTCCTATGCCAAAGAGCTTGCCTCCTGTGAAAAGGGAGTTAGTCTCACGCGAAATATCTCTTACACACTCAGCATATTTATCGCGGTCATCAGCTTCCTCAATATGGCGAACACCCTTATAACCAGCAGCATCACAAGAAAACAGGAATTCGGCGTGCTGCAGGCGGTGGGAATGACCAACGCGCAGCTCAACCAGAGCCTGCAGGCGGAGGGCATGATTTTTACGGCGGGAACCGTGCTCGTCACGCTGCTTGTGGGCATCCCCGCGGGATATGGTCTGTTTTGCTATGGGAAATCGATCTCAATGATGGGACTGCACAACTATCACTTCCCGGTGACGGAAACGCTGCTTATGGTGATTGCCCTCGCAGCGCTCCAGGGAATACTGTCTTTTACTCTGAGCAGAAATGTAAAGAAGGAATCGCTGATCGATCGGATTCGCTATCACGGGTAGCCGTCAGACATACTGGCTGAAGGTTGTGGAAGAACCGCCAGGAGGTGTCTGCTGCGGGGCAGGCATCTCCCCGGTGACTGTCCGGTAGAAATTGGCCATGGTCTGGCTCTGGTAAGGCCCCATCCACAGAGAACCGATGCCGAGGGAGAGCACGTTTAAAAGATGCATCCCCACGAAGCTCAGATTGATGTAGAGCAGACGTCCTTTGTGGCCGTGCATGGAGCGGATGCTGCATTTCAGACAGTCGAAAACCGGCATGTCCGGCCGGTCGATCACCAGGTAGACCGTCAGGCGGAGATTTAAGATGATAAACGTGCTCAAAACGAGACTGACGCAGGCAAGACCGAAGAAGGCGGCGTAGCAGGCCGGAGACTCCATCGTCCGCAGACAGCGGATTCCGATGAAAAACGGAATCAGACTGATCAGCATCGGGATCAGCTCCATGAGACCCGCCCCGATAAAACGGTCCGGACGGTTCTCGAAACCGTAAAATACCGTCCGGATGGAGTACGGCTTCCTGCGCGCCAGGTTCAGGTGCAGAGCGGCAAGGCCGGCGTTTAATGTGTAGCTGATCAGCGCGATCAGAAATTCCGCCGCGTAAAAGGCGATATTCTGCAGAAGCGCCGGATGCTCGCCCTGCACCATGGAAAAGGGAAGCTCAATGGCGAGGGGAATAATCCCCGCAACGAGCAGCGCTCCCATGGGCGTGCTGTAGCGATGCGTCAGGTTTTCTCTGGCAATTCTTTTAAGTTCCCTGCAGGAAATGTTCATGCTCTGTTACCCCTGAAAATGATATCCTTTGCCGGAGCGCTCATGCGACAAGATCCACATTGGCGCCGCGAAGCTTCACGGCATCTGTCTTCTTAAGCTCCTTCTGGTACGGGTTCGACTCATTGCTGTATCGGATCATCGTATTGGTCTCTCCGCCGGAGACGTAGCTTCTGCCGCATTCCGGACACACGGAGGTCTGGATGGTCACCGATGCGGACACAACCTCGCCGTTGCCCTTTTCGGCCTTCTTATAGGCGTTGCTGACATGCTCGTTCTCGTGGGCGCGCACGGCGGAGCCGGCTGCCTGCGGAGAGATGTGGGCGGCGGATTTAAAGGATACATTTTCGTCCGATCCGTCCTGATATTTGCGGGTTCTGCATGTCTCGCAGTCCTCCGGAGAAGATCTGCGCCCGGCTTTTTTCTGGCGGTCGGGATCTGCCTTCTCCGCCGGAGTCTGTGCATCCGCCGCCCCGCCGGTCTTCACGCCGAAGGCGTCTGCGGCTGCGCCGTAAGAGACCGGCGTGCTGTTTGCGTAGCTGCCCGGCGAATAAGTGCCGTAAGGCATTAGCATATCGTAACCTGTTCCAATCGTCATACAGGAATCCCCTCCTTTTCTATATCTGACATATGCGTATTCTTTCCTGAATTTGTCAATATTATAGCACTAAAGTACGGTGCAGGCAAGACGGAAGATAAAGTTGCCGAAAAGCCCGCCGCGGTCTTTGGTTTGACAAGCCGTCCGTTTCATACTATACTGGAAAGCATCAATGACGGGAAAGGGCGGCATGAAAACGATGAAAACAGACCCGGTTTCGGACAAGGCTTTCTATATCGTCGGCTGGATACTGACAGCAATGGCACTTGCGGTTTATCTGGCTGTGCGCCTCGGCGCATTTGACATGCTCGGCGGACTTTTGCCCTGTCTGCTTCACAGCACCACCGGGCTCTACTGCCCGGGCTGCGGCGGAACACGCGCGGTGAAGGCTCTTCTTGCCGGACATCTGCTCCTGTCCCTGTATTACCACCCGTTTGTGGCCTACACGGTCTTTGTCGGGGGCTGGTTTATGATCTCCCAGACTATCCAGCGTGTATCCCGCGGGCGGTTTCCGGTCGGCATGCACTACCGGGACATCTATCTCTGGCTCGCCCTGGCGGTCGTCCTTGTAAACTGTCTCGTCAAAAATCTGGTGCTGCTCCTGTGGGGCGTGGCGCTGATGGAGTAGCGCAGACCGTTACCGGTACAGCTGCTGCAGCAGCTCATCGTATTCCATGCCGCTCATCTCGGAGTATGCCCGAAGGATACCCTCAAGGCTTCCGTATTCGTGGAATGCCGCTGCAAAGGACAGTCCGTAAATGACAATGGTGAAGGCAAGGCCGATGGCGCCGAGAATCAGGCCCACCTGCGCCTTGCTGCCGTACTGCATCTGCCCGCCCCGGGAGAGGCTGGCGAGAATGACGGCAAGAGCCCCGCAGGGAATCGACAGATACAGGCACAGACAGCTTGAGACCGCGATGATGCCGAGGGTCAGCGACGCAATTTCCATGCGCTGGGAGCCCTGGCTCTGGTCCGGCTGCCGGTAAGTTGTGTAAACATTATCGAACATAGATACGTATCCTCCCAAAATAGTACTTGTAAACAGTGTACCACTTTATATATAATAGGAAAAGGAAAAAATGCAGGGAAAGGATTTTTAGTTATGGACATTCATGCGAAAATTGCCGAAGAGCTCGGCGTTAAGAGGAGTCAGGTGGAGGCCGCCGTCAAACTGATCGACGAGGGCTGTACGATTCCGTTCATCGCGCGTTACCGAAAAGAGGCCACCGGAGCGTTAAACGACGAAACGCTGCGGAACCTTTTTGAGCGGCTTACATATCTGCGCAATCTTGAGGAGCGCAAGGAGACGGTGCTTGCATCCATCGAAGAGCAGGGAAAGCTGACAGAGGAGCTGCGGGCGCAGATCGAGGCCGCCGAGACACAGGTTGCAGTGGAGGATCTGTACCGCCCGTACCGCCCGAAGCGGCGAACCCGGGCGACAATCGCCAGAGAGCGGGGCCTTGAGCCGCTGGCGCAGCTGATTGTCGGACAGGCCCTTTCGCAGCCGCTGGCGGAGGAGGCGTTAAAATATGTGAATGAAGAGAAAGAGGTAGCCACCGCGGCGGACGCCATTGCCGGGGCGAAGGACATTATCGCGGAGCAGATTTCGGACGACGCCGGCTACCGCACCCGTATCCGGGAGATGACCTGGAAGAGCGGACGCCTGATCTCTTCGGCCAGGGACGAGGAGGCGGAGTCGGTCTACGAGATGTACTACGCCTACGACGAACCGCTCTCTAAGGTGGCGGGGCACCGGACTCTTGCTATCAACCGGGGGGAGAAGGAAAAGCTGCTGAACGTGAAAATCGAAGCTCCGAAGGAGGAGATCATCGCATGGCTGGAGCGGCAGATCATCGCGGACGAGAAGACGGAGACTGCGCAGGTGCTGCGGGAGACGGCAGCAGACGCCTACGACCGCCTGATTGCGCCCGCGATTGAGCGGGAGCTGCGGAGCGAGCTGACGGAAACCGCCGAGGCCGGCGCAATCCGGGTGTTCGGCAAAAATCTCGAACAGCTTCTCATGCAGCCGCCTATTGCGGGACAGGTTGTGCTGGGCTGGGACCCTGCTTTTCGGACGGGGTGCAAGCTTGCGGTAGTGGACGCCACAGGAAAGGTGCTTGACACGACGGTAATTTATCCCACCGCGCCCCAGAATAAGGTGGAGGAGTCGAAGGCCGTCTTAAAGAAGCTGATTGCAAAATATAACGTTACGCTGATCTCCCTCGGAAACGGCACCGCCTCCCGGGAGTCCGAGCAGATTATTGTGGAGCTGTTAAAGGAGCTTCCGGTGAGTGTTCAGTATATTATTGTCAACGAGGCGGGGGCCAGCGTCTACTCGGCCAGCAGGCTGGCGACGGAGGAGTTCCCGAACTTCGACGTGGGGCAGCGCAGCGCGGCTTCCATGGCAAGGCGGCTGCAGGACCCGCTGGCGGAGCTTGTGAAGATCGACCCGAAATCCATCGGCGTCGGCCAGTATCAGCACGACATGAACCAGAAGAAGCTGAGCGAGGCGCTGGGGGGCGTTGTGGAGGACTGCGTGAACCGGGTGGGCGTGGACTTAAACACGGCTTCCGCATCTCTTCTGGAGTATATTTCCGGCATCAGCAAAACTATCGCAAAGAACATTGTCGTTTATCGGGAGGAGAACGGCACCTTCACGTCTCGCTCCCAGCTTCTTAAGGTGGCAAAGCTGGGACCGAAGGCCTTTGAGCAGTGTGCGGGCTTTATGCGCATCACTGCCGGCAAAAATCCGCTGGATGCCACCGGAGTGCACCCGGAATCCTACGGGGCGACCGAATCGCTTCTTGCCAGACTCGGCTACACGCCGGAGGACGTGGCCAGCCGCAAGGTGGCCGGCATTTCCAAAAAGGTGAGCGACTACGGCAGACTGGCGGAGGAGCTTGGCGTGGGCGAGCTGACGCTTCGGGACATTGTAAAGGAGCTGGAGAAGCCGGCCAGAGACCCGAGAGAGGACATGCCAAAGCCGATACTGCGGAACGACGTGCTGGAGATCAGGGACCTTACGCCGGGAATGGTGCTGAAGGGTACGGTGCGCAATGTCATTGATTTCGGCGCGTTTGTGGACATCGGCGTCCACCAGGACGGGCTCGTGCACATCTCCGAGATCTGCGACCGCTTTATCAGCCATCCCCTTGAGGCGGTCAGCGTCGGGGACATTGTGGAGGTGAAGGTGCTCTCGGTGGATGTGAAAAAGCAGCGCATCCAGCTCTCCATGAAAACAGGGGAAAACCAGGAAAAGAAGCCGAAGGGAGCCCAAAGGTCCGGCGGCGGGAAAAATGCCCGGGGCGGCGGAAAGAAAAAAGGAAAAGGGAGCCGGGAGCTGGATCTCTCGGGACTTAAGAATTTTATGAGATAAACGCGGACGGTGTGTCGGAAAAGTCCGAAAAATTGTTAAAAGGGGGTTGACATCCGCGCCCCCCGTGCATAAAATAAGAATGTAACAGACAAGTGAACAGGAATTCTTCGGGGCAGGGTGCTGTACCATTTCGGTACATATTCCCGACCGACGGTGATCGCGCAAAGGCGCGTAAGTCCGTGAACTGCATATTTGCAGCCGATCCGGTGAGAGTCCGGAACCGACAGTACAGTCTGGATGAGAGAAGAGATTGTGGATGTGAGCGTTCAGTGTGTTCGCGGTGCAGGGACAGTGCCCGCGGGTCGAGGAGACGCCGCACGGATTCATGGTTTTTAAGCCCCGATTGCAGTGCAGTCGGGGTTTTTTGTGTGCAGTCGCAGTTTTACTCCTGGAGTTCCTGCATTTTAATGAAAAGGAGAATGAACAATGACAGACAACAGAGACAACACAAAGGCAGTGGCAAAGGAGGCTGTCCGCTCGGGACTGCCGCAGACCGCATTCGGCGTGCGCTACATAGCGGTGACGGGCATGCTCTCCGCAATCGCGTTTATACTGATGTTTCTCGATTTTTCGGTGCCGTTTATGCCGTCCTTTATCAAGCTGGACATTTCGGAGCTTCCGGCGCTCATCGGCAGCTTTGCGATGGGGCCGGTATGCGGCGTTTTGGTCTGCCTGATTAAGAATCTGATCCATCTGACCATGAGCAGCACCGGAGGCGTCGGCGAGCTGTCGAACTTCGTGCTGGGCGTGGCGTTCGTACTGCCGGCAGGACTGATCTACCGCTATAAAAAGTCAAAGAAGGGGGCGGTGATCGGAGCGCTTGTGGGGGCGCTGCTCATGGCGGTATTCAGTGTCGTTTCAAACTACTATGTGGTCTATCCGTTTTACTACAATTTTATGCCGGAGGAGGCCATTATCGGCGCATACAACGCTATTTTGCAGGTTGTGTCGAAGGATGCGCAGATCACGGGAATACTGCCTTGCCTGATCGGCTTCAACATGCCGTTTACGTTCTTTAAGGGGGTGATCAGCGTGGTGATTACGCTGTTTACCTACAAGCACATTTCTCCGCTGCTCAAGGGAGACCGCTGAAACGGGAAAGAGGGATTTGATGTCCCTCTTTCTTTTTTTGTCCGGGAATGATATAATGTTAAAAAGTCGAAAAGAACAGGAGCGATTATGAGCATTTCATTTGATGTGAAGCTGCAGGCGAAGGATGTTTACCGGTTTAACATGTACCAGACATACACGGGGATACACGGCCTGATGTCGGTGATTCTTGCGGTTGCGGCGTGGGTGTTTTCGGCGGCGACCTTCGGGAAGACGGAAGCCTTGTATACTGTTTTGTATATCGTGTTCGGCTTCGTCATTTTGTTTTATCTTCCGGTGACGCTGTGGGTGCGGGCAAAGGCGACGATTCGAACGAACGCGGTGCTGTCGGACACGCTGCACTACGAGATTTCGGAGAGCGGCATTCGGGTGACGCAGGGCGAAGAGGAGGGGGAGCTTCCCTGGGACATGATCTACAAAATGGTGTCCAACCGGTGGCAGGTGCTGATCTACAGCAACCGGATCAACGCCTACGTCCTTCCGAGAGAGCAGCTGAGCGGGCAGTATCCGGCTCTGTGTGAGCTTGCAGAAAAGAAGCTTGAAAAATACCGCAGAAGGCTTAAGGGAGCGGCGGAAAAGGATGGATGAGAGCATGGCGATACAGGTGACGGAGACAAATTCACCGGAGGAGACCCTCGCGTTCGGGCGGCGTCTCGGAGAGCGGGCGGCGCCCGGCGACGTCTTTACGCTGATCGGGGATCTGGGCGTGGGAAAGACCGTTCTGGCACAGGGCATTGCAGAGGGACTCGGCATTCCGGAGCCGATCTGCAGCCCCACCTTTACGATTGTACAGGTGTACGACAGCGGTCGTATGCCCTTCTATCATTTTGACGTGTACCGCATCGGCGATGTTGAGGAGATGGAGGAGATCGGGTATGAGGACTGCTTTTACGGGGAGGGCCTTACGCTGATCGAGTGGGCGGACAAAATCGGGGAGCTCCTGCCAGAGCGGTGCAGAGAGATTGCGGTGGAGAAAGACCCGGGGCGGGGCTTTGACTACCGCAGAATTACGATCCGGGACCGGGTGCGGCCGTATCCGGGAAAACAGGACAGTATGGAGACAACAAAAAGCATATGAAGATTCTCGCGATTGACAGCTCCGGCCTTGTGGCCACGGTGGCTGTCGTAGAAAATGACAATTTGCTCGGTGAGTACACCGTTAATTATAAGAAGACACACTCTCAGACGCTGCTTCCGATGCTGGATGCGCTGGCGTCCATGATCGAGCTGGATTTGGAAACCGTGGACGCGGTGGCAGCGGCGGCGGGGCCGGGCTCCTTTACGGGTCTCCGCATCGGCTCGGCCACGGCGAAGGGGCTTGGGCTTGCGCTGAATATTCCGGTGATACCGGTGCCGACCGTGGATGCGCTGGCGTACAATCTCTGGGGGACGGCGGATCAGGTGTGCCCGCTTATGGATGCAAGGCGGCAGCAGGCGTACACGGGCCTGTACGAATTTCAGGACGGAAAACTGCAGACGATTCTCTCGCAGTGCGCGGTGGGGATTGACGGGATAACGGAGAAAATCAATGCCGGCGGGCGTCCGACCGTGTTCCTGGGGGACGGGGTGCCGGTGTTTGCGCCGTATATCGAGGAGCATCTTACGGTGCCGTTTCGGTTTGCGCCGGCCCACTGCAGCCGACAGCGGGCGGCCTGCGTCGCGGCGCTGGGTGCCGTTTTGTTTGAGCAGGGAAAAGCACAGCCGGCGGCGGAGCACAGGCCGGAGTATCTTCGCCTCTCCCAGGCGGAGCGGGAGCGCAGGGAGCGGGAGAGAAGCTTTCAGGCGGGGTCCGGCGTATGACGATCCGAAAGATGACTCCGGCGGATGCCGCCCGTGCGGCGCAGATCGAGCGGGAGACGTTTTCGCTTCCCTGGAGCGAGAATGCCTTCGGCGATGCCGTGAGGGATGAGAACGCGCTCTTTCTCGCGGCGGATGAGAACGGACTTGTGGGGTATATCTTAATGTACCTGACACCGCCGGAGGGGGAGATTACAAATGTGGCGGTCACGGAGGCGTGCCGCGGCCGCGGAATTGGCGGCAGACTTGTGGGCGCCATGCAGGAGGAGGCCGCAAAGCACGGCATTGATCAGATTTATCTCGAGGTCCGCTTCGGCAACGCGGCGGCGATTCATGTGTATGAGTCGGCGGGATTTCGGGAGATCGGCGTGCGCAGAGGCTTTTATGAATTTCCGAGAGAGGATGCCCGCGTGATGAAATGGGAAAAGTGACCGAGGTGATATAATATGTTGGATGTATGTTTGCTTGGAACGGCGGGAATGATGCCGCTGCCGAACCGGTGGCTGACGTCTCTGATGCTCCGCTACAATGGCAGCAGCCTGCTTGTGGACTGCGGCGAGGGCACGCAGATTGCGGTGCGGGAGGCGGGGCAGAGCTTTAAGCCCATCGACATTCTGTGTGTGACGCATTTTCATGCGGATCACATCAGCGGACTGCCGGGACTTCTGCTTACGATGGGAAATGCCGGACGCACAGAGCCGCTTACGATCGTTGGGCCAAGGGGGCTTGAGCGGATTGTATCGGCGCTTCGGATGATTGCGCCGGAGCTGCCCTTTGATGTCTGCTGTGCGGAGCTGGAGGAGCCGGACGTGTTCCTGGAGATAAACGGCTACCACATTCACGCGTTTCGCGTGCGCCACAATGTGGTGTGCTACGGGTACGCGGTGGAGATCCGGCGCGGAGGCAGGTTTGACGTGGAGCGGGCAAAGGCGCAGAACGTGCCGATGAAGATATGGAGCCGGCTGCAGAAGGGGGAGACGATTGCGCATGAGGGCGTGACCTACACGCCGGACATGGTGCTGGGGCCGGCCCGCAGAGGGCTTAAGGTGGTCTACTGTACCGACAGCAGGCCTGCGGACGCCATCGCGGAGGCGGCAAAGGAAGCGGATCTGTTCATATGTGAGGGGATGTACGCAGAGAAGGAGAAGCTGGCGAAGGCGAAGCAGTATAAGCATATGACGTTTTACGAGGCGGCGGAGCTGGCGGCGCGGGCGCAGGTGAAGGAACTGTGGCTTACGCACTTTTCCCCGTCTCTCGTGCGGGCGGAGGACTATATGCCGGCTGTGCGCAGAATTTTTGAACGGTCGTATCTCGGCAGGGACGCAAAGTGTGCGGAGCTTGTTTTTCAGGAGGAATAGCACAGGAGGATTGGCGTATGAAAAAAGTGTGGATTGGAGTTGTGTTTATATTGTGCGTGGGGCTGGTCTGCGGCGGGTTCTACTATGTGAAAAACTATATGAGAAGCGGCGATGAGGGGGCGGAGCTGACGGAGGTGCAGAAGCTGATCAACCGCGATCTGACGAAACAGTATCCGAATACGCCGCGCGAGGTGGTCAAATTTTATAACCGCATCATTCTTGCCTACTATGCGGACGATCTGTCCGACGACGAGTTTGAGGCGCTGGCGGACCAGGCGCTGCTTCTGTTTGACACGGATCTTGCGGAGGAGAACCCGAAGGATTCCTACATGAATTCCGTGCGGGCGGACGTGGAGGACTATAAGGCGCGCAGGCGCTCCATCACAAAGGCGAATGTGTGCGACACGAAGGATGTGGTGTACCGAAACGATCCGAACAACGGGGACGAGATCGCGTATGTGCCGGCGTCCTATTTTGTCAAGCTGGACAGCAGCTATGACAAGACCTACCAGCAGTATGTGCTGCGCAGGGACGCAAACGGCGACTGGAAGATACTGACCTACTATCAGATTGCGGCGGCGGAGACAGAGGACGAAGATGACTAAGACAGGTACGGAACATGAAATAAATATACTGGCAATCGAGAGCTCCTGCGACGAGACGGCGGCGGCGGTTGTGACGGACGGGCGCAATATGCGCTCCAACGTGATATATTCGCAGATTGATCTGCACACCCTCTACGGGGGCGTTGTGCCGGAAATTGCGTCACGGGGGCACATCGAGAAAATCAATCAGGTGATTGAGCAGGCTCTCTCCGACGCTTCCATGACGCTCGACGACATCGACGCGGTGGCCGTGACCTGCGGCCCGGGGCTTGTGGGGGCCCTTCTGGTAGGCGTGGCGGAGGCGAAGGCCATCAGCTACGCGAAAAAGCTGCCGCTTCTTGGCGTGCACCATATAGAAGGGCATATCAGCGCTAACTATATCGAGAATAAGGATTTGGAGCCGCCGTTTCTGTGTCTGGTGGTTTCCGGCGGGCACACGCACCTGGTGAAGGTGGAGGATTACGGCGTGTACGAGATTCTGGGGCGGACCCGTGACGACGCCGCGGGGGAGGCGTTTGACAAGGTGGCGAGGGCTGTCGGGCTCGGCTATCCGGGGGGACCGAAGATTGAGCAGGCAGCCCTTGAGGGTGATCCGGAGGCAATCGCGTTTCCGCGGGCGAAGGTGGCGGACGGTGTGTACGATTTCAGCTTCAGCGGGTTAAAGTCAGCCGTTTTAAATTACTTAAACGGCTGTAAGATGAGGGGGGAGAGCATCTGCCGGGCGGATGTGGCGGCGTCCTTCCAGAAGGCGGTTACAGACGTGCTTGTGGGGCACGCCAGACAGGCCATCGAGGAGTTTGGCATGGAGAAGTTCGCCATTGCCGGCGGCGTGGCATCAAACGGGGCAATCCGCGAGGCAATGCGGGAAATGTGCGGGCAGAAGGGCGCGGCATTTTACCGCCCGTCTCCGATTCTGTGCACGGACAACGCGGCGATGATCGGTGCGGCGGCCTACTATGATTATATTGCGGGCAGGCGTGCGGGGCTGGATCTGAACGCGGTGCCGAAT